>DAOTYK010000373.1:0-1690 GCA_034434855.1 Thermomicrobium sp. | reverse complement strand
TTGACCCGATACCCGGCGACGATGTCGGCATACGGGACGAAAGGCGCCAGAGACGCGAAGTCAGCTGGATCGAACTGTTGATCGGCATCCATGAACATGATCAGGTCGCCGCGTGCCGCAGCGAAGCCGGAACGCAGGGCAGCACCGTATCCGCGGTTCGTCTCATGGTGGACTACCCGCACACGCGGATCGGCAGCAGCGAGTCGATCAGCGATCGCACCCGTACCATCCCGACTTCCATCGTCGACGATGATCACCTCGCAGTCCCTGACGAGCGCTGGCAAAACCCCCAGCGCTCGTCGGACGACTGCTTCCAGATTCGCCGCTTCGTTGTAAGCAGGCAGGACGAGCGAGAGCATGCCAGCGATCGGCAGCACCGTCCCTCGATCATCGCTCGGGAGCTTGGTCATTTCGGCATCTCCTGCAATGCCCGGTAGGCTGGACGAGGGCTCCAGTCAGCGTAGACCACCGACCAGGGATACTTCTCGTCGTTCGGCGGGGCGATCGTGCTGAAATTGAGGTTCCACACTAGGAGCACACCGGCCCACGGCCACTGCGAGCGCGCGATCTGGAACGCGCGAACGAGATACTGCGCCTGCTGCTGCTCGCTGATGTAATTGCCGTACTCGTAGCCTGGTGCCTGGTTTGCTGTGGACCAGCCGAACTCGGTCAGCCACACTTGTTTGGCACCATCGCCGTTTTCGACCATGACCTGCCGGATCTGTTCGGCGCGACGGAAGTAAAAGCTCGGGTGGTCGATCCAGCCTGGTCCCGGGCCCGGTCGTTCTGGCCACAGGGCATCAGGTGGGTTGAGTGTGCCGCCGGGATGCGTCGCGATGTGGTCGAAATAGCGCTTGATCTCGCCATTGTTATAGGCATACGCCTGTCGCAAGTACTCGACATCGTCGATGGCGATCGAGGGATCCATCACGCCAGTCGGCGTGAGGCCACCGAAGAGGACGATCGCCTTCGGATCGCCGCGTTTCACTCCCTGATAGCCTTCCTTCAGGAGACGAACATAGCGACCCACGTCGACGTGTCCGCCGGTTTCCAACGCCAAGTTCTGTTCGTTCCAGATTTCCCAGGCATGAACCTTGCCAGCATAACGCTTGGCGAGGAACTCCATGAGTTTCCCGAAAGGTACCGGATCAGCCGGAATACCACCGTTCGGATCAGCCCATGTCGGTGCCTTGACGACGCTCACGACGACTTTCACCCCGTTGCGTGATGCTGCATCGATAATGCGATCGAGGGCATGCGTATCGTATCGTCCCTGTCGAGGCTCGATATCGCGCCAAATCGCTTGCACACGTACCCAGGAGAAGCCTGCACCCTTGACGAGCTCCATCGTCCGCTGATTGAAACCATCACCGTCGTTGTCCCCGCGCCACGCCACATTGAACCCATAACCGACATGAGGACCGTACTGCCGCTTCCGGATAGGATCGTAGGGCGGCATAGCCGCGTCCTGCTTCACTCGGGCCTCGGCAGGGGCTCCCCGAGCTTGGAGATATTCCCACCCTAAGAGACCGAGCAACACCTCGTACGGACTTCCGCGATTCTCGGGATGGTACTCGAAGCGTGCGCGCTCGAAGTATTGCACCGTGTACGAGCGCCCATCTCCCGCCGGGGGTGGCGGATTTTGCTCCGTGAACTCCTCGGAGAGCGGTAAGCCGAATACCCGCCATCC
>DAOTYK010000372.1:0-4923 GCA_034434855.1 Thermomicrobium sp. | reverse complement strand
TGTAGGGGCGAGGCGCTGCCTCGCCCGACCGCGCCACCAGGCGCGGCAGATCCACGGCATGAACGGGCGCATCGGGTTGGGAATGGCGCACCGTCGATCGGCCACGGTGTGCTGTGCCGGCCCTGGCGGGCCGGCGGGTCAGGCACCGCCTGACCCCTACAGGATGGGGGCTGCCACCCGTGGTGCACCATTGCCCCGCCGGGGATCGGTCACATCAGCCATGTAGGGGCGAGGCGCTGCCTCGCCCGCCGCGCCACGAGGCGCGGCAAACCCGCGCGGCACCCGGCAGCGTCCGGCCATTCGCCACCGCACACCGGTGACCCACCACGGATCCTGTGCCGGCCCTGGCGGGCCGGACGGGTCAGGGACCGCCTGACCCCTACATGACGGGGGCGTGCACCGCCGATGTGTGTTAGGTACGCGCCGGAACGGTGATGGACGACCGCTTTGTGTAGGGGCGAGGCGCTGCCTCGCCCGACCGCGCCACGGGCGCGGCCAACCACCGGGGCCGATCACCCTGCATCGACGTCACGTGATACAGGCTTCACCTGATCCTCCCCACCCATTGCCCGGCCCGAAGGGCCGGGCGGGTCAGGCACCGCCTGACCCCTACATGACGGGGCAGACTGCCCGACCGTCGCCCGCGTATGCCGCACCGAGGATGTGCCGGCCGACCCGTGTAGGGGCGAGGCGCTGCCTCGCCCGACCGCGCCTGCGGCGCGGCGAGGAATCGTCGCAAGCAGCCGGCCGGCGATGTGGCCGCGCATGCGGGCGGCCAGTGGCGGCACGGTGTACCGGCCCGGGGGAGCCGGGACGGGCATGCCGGACCCCTCTCGATGTGGGGTGTCGGGCACACCCGACCGAGCATGGCCGGTCGGTCGGGGGCGACCGACGACGGGGATCACGGAGGAGAGGAGCGATGCTCGAACCGACGTTCGTCGACACGCTCGCGGTGGCGGGGGTGCCGGCGGTGGTGCTGGTGCCCCTCCTGGTCGAGGCGGCCAAGCGCGCCGGGCTGCCCACCCGCTACGCGCCGCTGGCCGCGCTCGCCGCCGCTGCACTGGTCGCCGGGCTGGCGGAAGCGCTGCCGCTCGTCCCGGCGCTGACGCCGCTGGCGCGCTGGCTGGTGGCGACGCTCCTCCTCGGGCTGGGGGCGAGCGGGGCGTACGAGACGGCCCGCTTCCTGCGGCGGGAGCTGTCCGCTCGGCAGGGATGACGGCGCGGACGCTGCTGCGTCGGGTGCTGGCCGACCCGCTCGCCTTTTCCCGCCTGCTCCTGCCCGAGCGAGCGCTGCGCCGCTACCAGGCGGCACCGGTCGCGGCGGCGGCCAGCATGGTGCTGGCCCGGGCGCGGGGTGACCGTTCCGGCCCGCACGCCCAGCTCTGGCTCTTCAGCCGGCAGTCGGGGAAGGACGAGGCGCTGGCGCAGCTTTTGGCCTGGCTGTTGCTCCGCTTCCACCGGCGCGGCGGCGAGGTCGTGGTCGCGCTCCCCTCTTGGCGGCCGCAGGGGGCACTGGCCCGCGAGCGCTTGCTGGCGGTGCTGGCGGCCCCGCGGCTGGTCGGGCTGCTCCGGGCGCTCGGGTTGGAGCCGGCGGTGGCTGGGACGCGGGTCGGGGTGGGGAAGGCGGTGGTGCGGTATGCCTCGGCTGGGCCGAGCGCCAACGTGCGGGGGCTGACCGCCTCGCTGCTCCTGGTGGCCAACGAGGCCCAGGACATCGCGCCCGACCGGTGGGACAGCGCTTTCGCACCGATGGCTGCCTCGACCGGTGCCCCGGCGCTCTACCTGGGGACGCCGTGGGGGAGCGACTCGCTCCTGGCCCGCGAGCTGCGCTATCTCGGCGCGCTCGAGCGGGAGGACGGCGTGCGGCGCGTCTGGCGCGTGCCCTGGACGATGGTGGCCGCGGAGCTACCGGCCTACGGCGAACACGTCCGCGAGCGGATGGCGCAGCTCGGAGCTGGGCACCCGTTCGTCCGCACCGAGTACGCGCTGGAGGAACTGGCCGGGCAGGGGCGACTCTTCCCGCCGGAGCGGTTGGCGCTGGTGCGCGGCGAGCATCCGGCGCTCCTGGTGCCGCGGGGTGGCGAGCGCTACGCGCTCCTGGTCGACGTGGCGGGGGAGGACGAGGCGAGCGCCGAGGAGTTGCGCGACGATCCGGGGGCGCGGCGGGACGCCACGGCGCTGACGGTGGTGCGGGTGACCGGTGGCGCACAGCCGCGCTACGAGGCAGTCTGGCGGGCGCGCTGGGTCGGGGCGCGGCACGTGCGGCAGCACGAGGAGCTGGTGCGCTTGGCCCGCGCCTGGCGCGCCGAGCGGGTGGTGATCGACGCGAGCGGGGTGGGGGCGGGGCTGGCCGCGTTCCTCGAGCACGCGCTGGGCGGGCGCGTGCGGCGGGTCGTCTTCTCGCCGCGGGTCAAGTCGGAGCTGGGCTGGGCCTTCGTGGGGCTGGTGGAGAGCGGGCGCTACCGCGACTACGCGGTCGATGCCGCGACGCCACAGGAGCTGGCGGCGCTGAGCGAGGCGTTCCTGGCGGAGTTGGCCAGCCTGCGCGCGGTGGTGGCGCCGGGGCCGGGCCGGCTCTTGCGCTGGTGGGGCGAGCCGCACGACGACCTGGCGGTGAGCGCGGCACTGAGCGCGCTCTTGGACGAGGAGGACTGGCGGCCGCGCGTCGCGCGTGGTCGCTGAGCGGTCGGAGAGGCTGCGGGGCAGGGGCTTGACGGCATCCCTGCCCGTGCGTAGAATACGAACATCTGTACGGATTCGGTGATCGGGGAAGGGGCGAGGCGTGAGCGTCGGGCACGAGCGGCGGCGGGTCGGTGGGACAGCCAGTGGGGCGGGGGCAGCGGCGGGCGCACGCGGGATGCCGCTCCGGTTCGATCCGGTGACCGAAGGGTATCTGGACGGGTTGGCGCGGCTGGCCCGGCACGACTCGGCTGCTCGCAACGCGCTCTGGGCGCGGGTGGAGCCCTTTTGCGAGCGAGTGGCGCAGCGGTTGGCCAGTCGCCCCTGGGTGCGACTGGCCGAGCTGGACGACGTGCGGCACGAGGGGTTCCTGACCTTCTGTGGGCTCGTGACCGACTGGCCGGAGCGGGGGAGCTTCGTCGGGTTTCTCTTCGCCCACTACCCGGGCCGGCTGGCAGCCGCGCTGCGTCGCTTCGAGGGGCTGCCGCGTCGTCGCCCGCGTGCGCGGCGGAGCCCATCGACCGGTCGGGCAGTGCCGCCCACCGATCGTCCCCTGACCAGCGAGATCGACGCGGTGGTGCAAGGCGAGTTGGCTGCCTGCGAACTCCTCGCCGGTCTGGACGAACCGACCCGCCGCTTGGCCCAGCTCCTGGCCGCTGGGTACGGGGTGGGGGAAGTGGCGCGGGCGCTGGGAGTCGATGCCCGCACCGTGCGCCGTCGCCTGGCGCGTCTGCGCCACCAGGTGGCCTGAGGTGCCGCGGCACCGGGCGAGCGTCGCCGCTCGCGCCCGCGCAGGGGCATTGCGCCGACCGCGCTCGCTCTGCCCGTCCCGCACCCCGCCCGCTCCTGCCCTGCCCCTGCGGGGGCAGCCGTTGTCCGACGTCTGCCCTGGTAGGGCCGGCCGAAGCGTACCCGAGCGCGCACCTCCGCGTGGTGCCGGCCGTCATCGCGCATCGGCGTTCCGCCATCCCCGCGCCTGGTGGCGCGGCGGGGGAGGTACGTCTCGTCCCGACAGCCGTTGTGCGACATCGCAGCGGGACCACCGATGGTCCCACGGGCGGGTGATGGCGCCGTTCTGTAGGGGTCAGGCGGTGCCTGACCCGCCGGCCCGCCAGGGCCGGCCCATCCCTACCGGCGCCCAGCCCGGGTTGGTCGGGATCCTCGTCGCCGATCGGCATGCGACCCGGATGTGCAGCGCCTGCGGCGTGGGCGGGCGAGGCAGCGCCTCGCCCCTACAACGTGGGGTAAGGCATCCCCGGTCGGGCACATCGGCATCACCGGGACGCGTGACCCCCATCCTGTAGGGGTCAGGCGGTGCCTGACCCGTCCGGCCCGCCAGGGCCGGCACACACAGGTCCATCGTCGCTGCGGTGGCGTTGCCTGTCACCGTGCGGCCGACGCACCACGGTGCGTTGCCGCGCCCCCGGCGCGGCGGGCGAGGCAGCGCCTCGCCCCTACAAGGTGGGGAACACGATCCCCGGTGGGACACATGGAATCACCGGGACGCGTGACCCCCGTTCTGTAGGGGTCAGGCGGTGCCTGACCCGCCGGCCCGCAGGGCCGGCAATGACACCTGTCGCCTAGCGGCCGCTGTACCATCGCGGTCGCCACCCTGCCAGTGCCTGCGCCGGATCTGCCGCGCCGTGCGGCGCGGCGGGTGAGGCAGCGCCTCGCCCCTACACTGGTTCGCCGGCGCATCCCCGCGGTGTGGGACACGCGTGCGACGGTCGGGCGGCACCCCAGCGTTGTAGGGGTCAGGCGATGCCTGACCCGTCCGGCCCGGAGGGCCGGCACCGCCCGCCGTGGACAATTGCCGGTGCGCCATACCCATCACCGCCTGCCGGTGCCTGGCCGGCATGTGCCGCGCCGTGCGGCGCGGGGGGCGCGGCGGCGCCTCGCCCCTACACCGGTCCGCCGGTGCATCCCCGGTGCGGCACACGCCTGCGACGGTCGGGTGGCACCCCAGCGTTGTAGGGGTCAGGCGGTGCCTGACCCGTCCGGCCCGGAAGGGCCGGCACCCCCCGCCGTGGACAATCGCCGGTGCGCCATTCCCATCATCGCCTGCCGGTGCCTGGCCGGCATGTGCCGCGCCATGCGGCGCGGCGGGCGAGGCAGCGCCTCGCCCCTACACCGGTCCGCCGGCGCATCCCCGCGGTGTGGGACACGCGTGCGACGGTCGGGCGGCACTCCAACGGTGTAGGGGTCAGGCGGTGCCTGACCCGTCCGGCCGTGCGGGCCGGCCAA
>DAOTYK010000371.1:0-9660 GCA_034434855.1 Thermomicrobium sp. | reverse complement strand
GAGCAAGCACGGGCCTGGGGTGAAGCACTCGCTCCGTACGTGATCGCGGCGGAAGTCTTCGTCCAAGACGCACTCGATGCCGGAAAGTCGGTGATCATCGAAGCGGCCCAAGGCACCATGCTCGACCCTGACTATGGGACGTACCCTTACGTGACGTCCAGTTCCCCCACCGCAGCCGGTGCCTGCCAGGGAGCTGGGATCGCACCGACACAAGTCGATCGAGTCGTCGGTGTCTTCAAAGCCTACACCACGCGGGTCGGCGCTGGTCCTTTCCCGACCGAACTTACTGACGAGACCGGCCACCTCATTCGCGAACGCGGCCGCGAGTACGGCACGACCACCGGGCGTCCGCGGCGAGTCGGTTGGTTCGATGCGGTAGCCGCGCGGTATTCTGCACGCCTCAACGGCATGACCGAAGCGGCACTCACGAAACTCGACATGCTCGACCCCTTGCCGGAAGTGCGCATCTGCGTCGGCTATCGTATCGGCAACCAGGAACTCTCGGCACCACCTGCCCAAGTGGAGCGCTACGCAGCGGTCGAACCGGTCTACGAGGTGTTGCCTGGCTGGCGGTGCGATACCAGCCAGGCAACCTCCTTCGATGATCTGCCGCCGGCAGCACAGCGCTACGTGGCTCGAGTCGAGGAGTTGATCGGTATACCCATCACGATGATCGGCGTCGGTCCAGCCCGTCGCCAGATTCTCTGGCGACCAGCTGGGGCCCTGACGTGATCGAGACCGAGGAGACCAGCATGTTGGAAGCCTGGCAAATTCAGGAGATCATCCCTCACCGCTATCCCTTTCTCCTGGTCGATCGCATCATCGAAATCGAATGGGGGCAGCGTGCCGTCGGCATCAAAAATGTGACGGTCAACGAGCCGTTCTTCGTCGGTCACTTTCCTGGCAATCCGGTGATGCCTGGTGTGCTCATCATCGAAGCACTCGCTCAGGTCGGTGCCGTTGCCCTCCTCGGCCACCCGCAGTATCGAGGCAAAACAGCCTTCTTCGCGGGCATCGATGGGGTGCGTTTCAAACGGCCAGTTCGCCCCGGCGATACCTTGCGGCTCGAAGTTCAAATCGGTAAGGTCCGTCGCAATATCGGAAACGGTACCGGCCGAGCCACAGTCGACGGAGAACTCGCAGCCGAAGGAGAGATCCTGTTCGCTCTCTTGGACCCGGAAGCTGCACGGACGACGCACTGACCGATGCACCGCGTGCTCCTCGTCAAACCCTGCTGCCTGGGCGACGCCCTGATGGCGACGCCCGTCCTGCGAGCGCTCCGTACGACGTACCCCGACATGACGATCGATATCGCCGTCACTGCCTGGGCCGCTCCGGCCTTCGACGGTCATCCGGCTGTCCGGCGACTCGTTCCTTACCCTGAGCGCCCCGCTCTCCCGAATGTCGTCCGTCTTGCGCGGCGTTTGCGAGCCGAACGGTACGACGCGGCGCTCGGGCTCGACCGTTCCCCTTGGGTCGGAATGCTGCTCTGGGCCAGCGGCATTCCCGTGCGGGCAGGGCTGGCAGCTGGCTGGCGGGGGCTCCTCTATACGCACCGCGTACCCCCTCGCCCGGGTCGACACGAGTCCGAGCAGTATCTCGCCGCCGCAGCACAGCTCGGGGCAGTCCCGCGAGGACTCGAGCCCGAGTTCGTCGTGCCTGAGCCCATCGCACGAGCGATGCGCGAGCGTGTACGACATTTCCGTCGGCCACTCGTCGTCATCCATCCTGGCGGAGCGATCAACCCTGGTAGCCGGCTCCTGGCCAAGCGTTGGCCGCCCGAACGCTTCGCGCTGGTAGCCGATCGCCTTACTCAGGTGTGTGGGAGCACGATCATCCTCGTCGGCGCGGCGACCGATCGCGATGCGACGGCTACCGTTCTTGCTCATGCTCGCACGCCTCTCATCGACTGGACTGACCAGTTGTGCTGGCCAGAATTGGCGGCCCTTCTGGCTGAGGCCGACCTCTTCATCGGCAACGATACGGGAGCTGGCCATCTGGCTGCCGCAGTGGGGACACCGACCGTCTCGATCTTTGGTCCGACGAGCCCGCTGCTCTATCGTCCTCTCGGCCCCAAGAGCGTCGTCTGTGCCCCGCCGGCGAGTTGGGAACTGCGCGAGCCGCGCGACATCCGTCGCCTCTCGACGATCGCGGATCGCCTGGACATCAGCCAGGTGACCGTGGACCAAGTTATCGATGCTGCATCTCGGCTTCTGCAAGGGGAATAGGGGACCGCATGACGCGAGACCTAGTGCGCCGGCTCGTGCATCGGTTGGGATCCACAGTCCCGGCTCTCCCCCTCGCACCGAGCACGCGACGCGAGGTCATTCTGATTCGTCCTGATCACCTGGGTGATGCTCTCCTGACGATTCCCGCCTTGCGTGCGCTCCGGGCCGCTGAGCACCGGCTGTACCTGACGCTCCTCGTCGGGCCATGGGTCCGAGAGGTCTTCACGCTTCGCGGGCTGGTCGACGAGGTACTCGTTACTCCGTTCCCAGGCTTTCGCCGAGAGTCCACCCGAAATCCGTTCGAGCCCTATAGACTGCTCCTTCGACTCGCTGACAGTCTCCGACGACGCGGTCCCATGGCCCTGGTCGTCCTGCGCGATGATCACTGGTGGGGTGCCTGGCTCGGCGCGTTAGCCGGTGTTCCGCTCCGTGTCGGAGCGGATCATCCTGCTGTCCGCCCGTTTTTGACTCACCCGATCCCCCTTCGGAGCCAGCATGTAGCCGCGCGAAATCTCGAATTGGTCACTGCACTCTTGACAGTGCTAGGATACAGTAACGATTCGCGTCTGCTGACACCGGAAGCACATCCTCTGACGTGGCCTTCCGATCCAGGCGCCGCACGAACTGTCCGGGAGGCCCTCGAACGCTACGGCATTGCAGCTCCCTACATCGTCGTGCATCCGGGTAGTGGAGCCGCCGCCAAGTGCTGGCCGGAGGAACGGTGGGCAACGCTCGTCGATGCACTCGCCACACGTGGATACCAGGTACTGCTCACCGGCTCGGCCTCCGAGCATGCGCTCCTCGCCAAAATCGTTACCGAGACCCGCAGTGTTCCTCGTAACCTCGCGGGAAAGCTCTCCCTTCCAGAACTAGCCGAGTTGTTGCGGCAAGCGACGCTCGTCATCGGGACCGATACGGGCCCCCTCCACCTCGCGGTCGCTGTGGGAACCCCGACCGTCCATCTCTTCGGTCCGACCCGACCCGAGCGCTTTGGACCGTGGGGTCCCAGAGCCCGACATCGGGTCGTCCATGCGCCGTTGCGCTGCCCGCGCTGCGGCGATATCGGACCGGATCGCGCGTGCGGTGCTGCTTGTATGATGGCGATCGATGTCGACGACGTACTGCGAATAGCCCTCGAGCTTCTCGAGAGTCGTTCTACCCGATGAGTACTCTACTGATCGGTATCGACGCCAGCCGCGCTTGTCGCGAACAGATCACGGGAACGGAGCGATACGCGCGACGCGTGATCGACGGCTTGCTCGCGCTACCGAGCCCGGTCCGCTTCCGTCTTTATCTCGATCGGACCGATCCGATTCCCGCTGACTGGACGAGAGCTGAGATCCGCCCGATACCGTTCCCTCGGCTCTGGACGCACCTTCGCCTGGCTTGCGAATTGCGGCAGAACCCGGTCTCGCTCCTCTTCGTTCCGGCCCATGTGCTGCCCTTCCGCTGTCCCGTACCAGCCGTCGTCACCGTCCACGATCTCGGTTATCGCTACGAGCCGGATGCTCATCCACTTGCACAACGCTTGTACCTCGAACTCGGAACGCGCCAAAGCGTTCGCCAGGCCCGGCTCGTCATCGCCATTTCACAGGCCACAGCTCGTGACCTCGCACGTTTCTACCGAGTTCCCGACGATCGCATCAGGATCGTCCCGCATGGTGTCGACGAACGGTTCTTCCCTCGTCCTGAATCTGAGCGAGCAGCCGTTCGCCAACGTTACGGTCTCGCACGGCCGTTTCTCCTCTTCGTCGGCACCTTGCAACCCCGCAAGAACATCGTGCGACTCGTGCAGGCATTCGAACTCCTGGCCCGCTCCGAGAAAGAGCTGGATCTCGTCCTCGCTGGCAAGCGAGGCTGGCTCGCTGATTCCATCGAGCAGGCACTCGCATCGAGTCCCGTACGTCACCGCATCCACTGGATCGGACACGTCGCGGAGGAAGACCTTCCCGCGCTCTACAGCGCAGCCGAGGTCTTCGTTTACCCATCGTTGTACGAAGGGTTCGGTTTGCCGGTCCTCGAAGCGATGGCGAGCGGTGTACCGGTCGTGACGACGCGTCGCGGCGCACTGGAAGAGATCGCTGGTCCAGCTCTCTTCTGTGACCCTTTGGATCCGCGGGATATCGCAGAAGCCATCCGCTCTGCCCGCGACCCGCAACGTCGCGCGCGACTCGTCGCCGCTGGGCAAGAACATGCTCGGCACTTTACCTGGCATCGCACAGCCACCGAAACGCTCGCAGTTCTGCTCGAAGCGGTGGGCGCTCCATGAGAACCGGACGCTTCGAACGGATGCTCCTCATCAAGATCGCTGATCTCGGTGATGCCGCCATTACCTTGCCGGCGATCCGCTCCCTCCGTCAGGCGTATCCGCAGGCGACGCTCCACGTCGTCAGTTCGCCGATCGGTGCCGAACTCTACCGGCTTTCCCCTGACATCGATCGCTGCTTCGTACTGGAGAAGTCGCGCCTCAAACGTTTCGACGGGGCCCTCGCTCTGGCTCGTCTCCTGTGGACACTCCGCCGGCAGCAGTACGACGCGGTCGCACTGTTCCACCATCTCACGACCAGCGCCGGACGCTCGCTCTATCGGCTGCTTCTCGCTGCGACCGCTAGTCCGGTTCGGGCAGGGCTCGACAACGGTTTGGGGACCTTTTTGACGCACCGGGTTCCCGATCGGGGCTTCGGCGCCTGCCCCGAGTGGGACTACGCTGGGGCCGTCGTCGAGGCACTCGGAGCGAGTTCCCTACTCGAACGACCACACCTCCGGGTCCCAGACGCCGCCCTCCAACGAGCCGAGCAGCTCGTCGGTGATGCACGAGATCGTCTCGTGGTCATGCATCCGGGTGTCGGCCCGTTCGCTCCCGCGCGACGCTGGCCGATCGAGTCGTTTACGACCGTGGCACGCGAACTCGCTCGACAGGGTTACCGGATCGTGGTCACCGGAACAGCCAACGAGGAACCCGAAGCCAGACTACTGCTACAGACCCCCGGGGTGATGAGTTTGATCGGTCGAACCGACCTCGCGACCCTGGTAGCCGTTCTGCAGCGGACCAAACTCGTGATCGGCAACGACTCGGGAGTCACCCACCTCGCGGCCGTGCTGGGTCGGCCCACGGTGGCCATTTTCGGTCCCTCGAACCCGGCCGCCTGGCTCCCCTTCGAGGCCGAGATCGTCACCCCAGAAACACTGACGACGACGCAAGCGTCGGTACTGGCTCTCACGGCCGCGCTTCCCTGCTCACCCTGCTGCTACGTCGGTTTCCGAGTCGGTCGGCCACATGGCTGTTCCACCCGGACATGCCTGAGCGATCTCCATCCTGACGTCGTCCTGCGCGCCGCACAGCAACTTCTCGACAGAGATCCCGATTTCTCCCGGTAAGAAACGGTCGATCGTTACGCAGTCCGAGTCGTTCGCTCCTGTCTCGTACGCTCGTTTGGCCGAAACAGCGTGCATCGAGAATAGTGTCGCACCGACCGCGAATGCTGTCTCGAAGCCGATGCCCAGCGAGGACTCGAGAAATCTCTCGGCATCTGGCAGACGTCCTGACCCGCTCCATCCATCGTGCGCAGCGGTCGCTGCGCAGCGTGAACGATTTTCCCAGCATTTCCAAGAATTTTTACCGCGTACGGATCATGGGCCGAAGACGCTCCATGATCCACTTCCTGGCAGTTCCTCATTTTCTGTCGAAGTTTGTCCCCTGCATTGCGTGGTCGCATTGACGCGCCTTCGAAACGGTTTTACAATGCCACTCATGGAGCACCGAGCTCCCGTCTTTGCGTGGGGATCGCCGAGTGCAGGAGAGGAATACGGTCAATCGTGGGAGAGCGAAAGATCCGCGTCGCGATCATCGGAGTCGGCAACTGCGCCTCATCCTTGGTGCAAGGTGTGCATTATTACCGGAATGCTGATCCGAACCAGTTCGTGCCTGGTCTCATGCACGTCGAACTGGGCGGCTATCACGTCGGCGATATCGAATTCACCGCTGCTTTCGACATCGATGCCAACAAGGTCGGAAAGGATCTATCCGAAGCGATCTTCGCTCCACCCAATAACACGTACAAGTTCACCGATGTTCCGTACCTGGGCGCTCCGGTTTATCGGGGCATGACCCACGATGGCTTGGGCAAGTATCTCTCCCAGATCATCACCAAAGCTCCCGGACCGACCGCCGATATCGTGGGTATCCTCAAGGACACGAAAACCGATGTCGTCGTGAACTTCCTCCCTGTCGGAAGCGAGATGGCTACCAAGTGGTACGTCGAGCAAGTGCTCGATGCTGGCTGTGCCTTCGTCAACTGTATTCCTGTTTTCATCGCCCGAGAGGAATATTGGCAGCGGCGCTTCCGCGAGCGCGGCCTTCCGGTGATCGGTGATGATATCAAGAGCCAGGTCGGCGCTACGATCGTGCACCGCGTTTTGGCTCGCTTGTTCGCCGATCGCGGCGTGCGTATCGATCGCATGTACCAAATCAACTTCGGTGGGAATACCGACTTCCTGAACATGTTGGAGCGGGAGCGACTGGAGTCGAAGAAGATTTCCAAGACCAACGCGGTGACGAGTATTCTGGACTATCCGATTCCCGAGGAGAACGTGCACGTCGGTCCGAGCGACTACATCCCGTGGCTGAAGGATCGCAAATGGTGCCACATTCGTATCGAAGGCACGACCTTCGGTGACGTGCCGATCAACCTCGAACTGAAGTTGGAAGTCTGGGACTCTCCCAACTCTGCCGGTGTGGTCATCGATGCGATTCGCTGTGCCAAGTTGGCCCTCGACGCAGGCATCAGCGGCGCACTGATCGGCCCCAGCGCCTACTTCATGAAGTCGCCACCAGTCCAGTATCGCGACGAAGAAGCACGCGAAATGGTGGAAGCGTTCATCCGCGAGACAGTCGCCCAGCGCGAGCGCCTCGCGACACCGGAGAATGCGTGACTTCGGCTTCGTCTGGGGAGACATGGGGGTGGTGGCTGGTTCACACCACCCCTATGTGTCTCTGCCGAGCCACCATAGCGAGAAAGATCAGCGAGTCTCCATCCTGCGCCTCAATCTGTCTTACGTTCTTCACGAGCCCTCCTCCAGCGCGACGGTCAGACGGTTCGTCCAGCAGCTCTTGGACAATGCGCGTGCGGCTTCGGGGGCGTCCCGTCGGATCATGACCTGGACCGATGAACGTTTCCTCCCGACTCTCGTGGTTCGCGATGAACGCGTGCTCTGGAACTTCCAGCGTGACCAATCCCCCATTGTCCTCACCATCGATCTCGGTGCTTCCTCGCTGTTACAGCGCGCCCTGCACCTGCTCCTCCCATCGACATCCCCAGTCAGAACCGTTTGGTCAATCGATCGCTGGTCAGGCGACACGCGCTCCTACTCCTGCACTCTCTTTCGTGCCGAAACGACGATCGCTCTTCCAGCTTCGTCGGAATTTCCCGCGTGGTTCGCTATACTCGTCTTCCGTCCGGGTTGGCGCTCGTTGTTGCTCGACTTGTCGCACTTGTCAGCGACAACTTTCCACCGCGATCTTGTCCGCACGCTCGAGCGCGTCATCCGCGACTACACCGATCAATGGTGGTGCTGGCGGCCGTGGTGGCCCGTACCCGCTGAGGAAGTGCTACCCGAGCTGCAGGGGGAAGGATGAGCTTGCTTTGGGCCCTTCGTGTCGGCGCCCTGCTCACACTCGTCGTCCCCGCGCGACTCGGCTATTGGCTTTGTCGCGTCATCGGCATCGCGGTCTTCCTCGTTCATCCTCGCGCGCGACGGGCAGTCTTGGACAACCTCCGCCACGTTTGCCCTCGCTGCTCCCGTCTCTGGCGAACGCGCCAAGCCGCACGAGTCTTCATCACGGCAGTGATGAACTACTACGATCTCATCCGTATCCGCACGGTGGATCGTCACCGCTTGCGAGAACTCATCGAGGTGCGCGGTTGGAACCACATCGAAGCAGCGCTGGCTCGACAGCAAGGCGTGATCGTCCTCTCAGCTCATCTGGGTAATTTCAACGTCGTCGCTCAGTATCCCGCCGAACTCGGCCTGGAAGCTGCGATCGTCGTGGAGCGCGTGCAGCCACCCTCGCTCTTTGCCTATCTCTGCCGGTTACGAAGCGCCACCGGCGTTCGGGTACTGCCATCCGGACCGGAAGCTGTGCCAGCGATCCTTCGGCTACTGCGCCGTAACGGGATTCTCCTCGTCGCAGGCGACCGTGACGTGACGGGGCACAGTCGCCTCGTGCGCTTCTTCGACGCGCCAGCCCGGTTGCCGATCGGTCCCATCATGCTCGCGCGACGCACCGGAGCAACGCTTCTGCCCGCCTACACGATTCGCCTCTCCCCCCGCCGATCTTTGGTCGTCGTCGACCCACCATTGGATCTCGTCCACACGGATGACCAGGAACACGATCTGCTGGCCAACCTCGAGCTGGTCGCCCGCGCGCTGGAGCGGATGATCCGCACTGACCCCGGCCAGTGGGCTGTGCTCCAGCCGGTGTGGGCGGACGCATCCCCACCGACTCCGCTCGCTGAGGCGCTCGGGACTGTGCCGGCGAGCGTTCCCGGCGGCACTGCACTCCAGGCCACGAGCGACCAACCAACCGGACGTTCGCAAAACGAGTGAGCACATACCCTCTGTTTTTGCAGTCGATTGCTCGGACAGAGTGGACACCCTATCCCTATCAGGAAGTAGGGTTACGGCTTTGGTAAAATCCAAGGGGTGGGGCAGCGATGGACGGCAGAGCGATGAGCGAACAACAAATTGGGCATGTCCGCGTCATCAGCATCGAAGAGGAGATGAAGCGCTCGTATCTCGATTACGCGATGAGCGTGATCGTGCAACGAGCGTTGCCAGATGTGCGCGACGGCCTCAAACCAGTCCAGCGGCGCATCTTGTACGGCATGTACGAGATGGGGCTGCGTCCCACAGCGAAGTACCGCAAGAGTGCAGGTATCGTCGGTGAGGTCCTGAAGTCCTACCACCCTCACGGAGACAGTGCGGTCTACGACGCTCTGGTTCGCATGGTCCAGCCATTCACCATGCGGTACCCCTTGATCGACGGGCAGGGAAACTTCGGCTCCGTCGATGGCGATAGTGCCGCCGCGATGCGCTACACCGAGGCGCGCCTCGCTCCGATCGCCGAAGAACTCCTCGCGGACATCGACAAGCAAACCGTCGACTTCGTGCCCAACTATGACGATAGCACGCGTGAACCCTCTGTCCTTCCAGCTCGCCTACCGAACCTTCTCGTCAACGGGGCGAGCGGTATCGCGGTCGGCATGGCCACCAATATTCCCCCACACAATCTCGGCGAAGTCGTCGATGCACTGGTCTACCTCATCGACAATCCTGAAGCGACCGTCGAGGAATTGGTCCAACGACTGCCCGGTCCGGACTTTCCGACCGGAGGAATCATCCTGGGACGAGAAGGAATTTTGGCCGCCTACGC
>DAOTYK010000370.1:0-9073 GCA_034434855.1 Thermomicrobium sp. | reverse complement strand
GTCATCCCGCTTCTCCTCGCTTTCCCTGCTACCATGGTGCTTCGGGCGGATGCTCGATGATGGACAGGAGGCTGACAACGCAACTCTCCCGCTTCGGAATCGCTCTGCTCCTCCTCGTCTTTATCGGTTTCCTCACACCAACTCAACATGCCTTTGCTCATGCCGTCCTGCTTTCAGCCGACCCAGCACCGAATTCACTCCTCGCCCGCCCGCCGAGAGAGGTTGCCTTGACCTTTTCCGAGCCGGTTACTCCGATCGGCTCGGGACTGACCATCGTCACGCCCGACGGCCGAATGATCCGTACCCCTGCTGTCGAGACGAGCGCTGAGGGCACCGTTTTGCGACTCCCCTGGGAAGGAAACCTCTCGCAGGCGGGGACCTACCTTGTCCAGTACCGAGTGATGGGACGCGACGGTCACCTGATCGCTGGCCATTATGTTTTTTCTATCGGTCGTGTGACTGAACCCCCGCCGCTCTCGGCACCTCGTAGTGCGCAACCGATTCTGGAAGCCATCGCACGCTGGCTTCACCTCCTGGGACTCGTTCTCGTCGCCGGAAGCGTGACCATCGGACTTCTCGGACGCGGAATTCACGAAATCGAGTCGATCGCTCGACGGCTCGTCCGGATCGGTCACCGCGGACTCCTTCTCATGGTGATGGCCAGCTTCCTCCTGCTTTCAGCACTGTTCGCGCTGCCGCCGAACATGGCGGACTCGCTCGTGGTGCGTTCGATCGTCGCGACACCAATTGGCCAGCTTTGGTCAGCCAGCATCGTCGTTGCACTCGCCGGTTATCTCTTCCTCCTCGCGAGATTTTCGGTCAGCGCCGCCTTGGGATCACTCCTGCTCGTCGGACTGGTGCTCGCTGTACTGCGTACCGCAGCTGGCCACGCCGCCACGAGCACTTATCCCCTCGTCGGTATCGTTCTCGCAACGGTTCATCTGGTTAGTGCCGCGGTGCTCGCTGGGGGTACTCTAATCGGACTCTCTCTCGCACGCCCTCTTCTCAGCGCTTCCGATCGCTCGCGCGCAGCAGCTGAGCAGCTCCTTCGCCGGTTCGCACCCGTTGCGCTGGTCTCTGTCGAATTCTTGACGATCAGTGGTGCCTACGCGCTCTGGACGAATGTCGCCGATCCCGCACAGCTGTTCACGACCACCTACGGTCGCATAGTGAGTCTGAAGCTCGTCGTTGCGGGCGTCTTCGGCATGACAGCTGCAGGGGCGACTCTTCACTGGTTCCGCAGGCGTGCTGTTCCGTGGTCACTCTTACGCCTGCAAAGTGTGGCGATCTTTCTTCTCCTCGTTCTCGCTACCGCGCTCGTGATGCTCCCACCGGCACGGCGTTTCGAGCTGTCACGTCCCTCCCAGCCTCCCCTCACACTCGCGGCTAATGCCGGCCCCTATTTGGTAACACTCTCGATCCAGCCGGCACTTCCTGGGCCGAACGAACTCTCGGTCATGCTCAGCGCACCGAACGGGGAACAGATCAGCGACGCATTCGTCGTCGCCGAGTTCAGCGCAGCCGATGGACCGCGCGTCGTCGAGCTTCAACGAAGCTCCGCCACCTATACGGGGACAATCGTTCTCCAACAAGATATCTGGTCGGTTCTGGTTCACGTCAAGCCACCGGGCGAGTCGACGCCACCACCGGCTCGCTTTCGGGTACCGATTCCTGTGCCGGATGCACGGATTTTGCTCGAGCGCGCTGATGCGGCGATGAATCGCCTGCGGGCAGTGGAAGAGCGAACGACGCTGACGAGTGGAGGACCGGTGGTGGAAACCGTGATCCGGTACCAGGCACCGGATCGTGCAGCCTATACGGTGGCGACCGCCGATCGTCTTCCTACCGAAACGATCATCATCGACGACCGACGATACGATCGTGCTGGTGATGGACCATGGACTGTGACACCATGGCCGGGAACCGAGCCGTTCCAGTGGCCAAATTTCCGCTATGCTCGAACCGCTGAAGAGGCTCGTCTCCTCGGCGTCGAATCGATCGATGGCACACCCTGCTACGTCTTATCCTTTTACGATCCGACGAGCGAAACGCGATACCAGATGTGGATCGGCATTTCGGATTTCCTGGTTCGCCGATACGAGATGATGGCGATCGGTCACTACATGGTCGGATCCTTCGGCCGCTTCGATGACCCGACGATCGTGATCGCCCCCCCTCGTACCAGCGACTGATCCCTTCCGTCGCTCGCTAGCGGAACGCCTCGACGATGCGCGGGATGGCCGGCCCCAAGATCACGACATACAACGCAGGGAAGATGAGGAACACCATCGGGAAGATCATTTTGATGGGAGCCTTGTGCGCCAGCTCCTGCGCGCGTTGCCGCCGGCGCAAGCGCATCTGATTCGCCTGCGCCCGAAGCACTTGGCTGATGCTGACGCCGAGTTGGTCTGCTTGGACAAGCGAAGCGATGAAAACGTTCAAGTCATCGACGTTCACTCGCCGGGCCAGGTCACGGAGCGCCTGACGGCGAGGAACCCCCATGCGCATCTCTGAGAGGGTACGGGCGAACTCTCGAGTCAACTCGTTATCCCACTTCTCGACGACACGCAACAAAGCCTGATCGAACCCCAGCCCCGCCTCGACGCTGATGACCAAGAGGTCGATGGCATCGGGAAGGGCTCGTTGGATAGCTCGTTTTCGTTGTGCGATGCGCCTACTCAACCAAGCGTTGGGCACTATCCAGCCCAGGGCAGCCAGCACGAACGGCAAGCCGACGCGGTACTGAACCGGCCCGCTGCCGACAACGGTCAGGACAACCGCAAAAGAGGCCAGGGTGAGCGCGAGTCCTAGGCGGAGACCGAGAAATGTCGAAGGACGCATTGATCCATTCAGACCTGCCTCGACGAGTCGTTGTTCGAGCCTGTGTAGCGCTACCCTAGGTGTGAACCGCAAAACGAAGTGTGCGAGCCTCTCGGCCAGAGGCAGAATCACTCGGTGCCGAAAGGGAACCGAAAGTTCGAGATCGTCGAGTGACGGGGGGCGCTGGGCGAAACGAGCCAAGCGCTCCTCGAGCACGACTTGGCGGCGTTCGGCACGGAGTCCGAGCACCATCACCACCAGTCCAGCACCGGCTAAAACGAGACTTGCAGCAGCCAGCATCGTTCACTCCGAACGACGAGCCTCTAAACCTCGATCGCCACGATTCGGCGCATCACGATGAATCCGAGCACCATGCAGATCACGGCCCCGATCGGCATACAGATCCAGGGCCAACTCAATAGGCTCAGCAAATAACTGGGATTCAAGAGAAAGATGAGGACCGCGAGTCCCACAGGCAGAAGCGAGATAATGTAACCGGACAGACTCTGCTGGGCTGTCAAAACACGTATTTCACCCTTGATACGCACACGTTCCCGAATCGTTTCACCGATTACTTCGAGAATCTGGGCCAGATTGCCGCCGACCTCGTGGTTGATGGCGATCGCTGTCACCAGGAGATCGAGATCCTCGCTCGGTATCCGTTCGAGCAGATGGTCGAGCGCGTCCTGGAGAGGAACACCGAGGCCCACTTCGCGAACGACCCGCCTGAACTCCTCAGACATCGGTGGCGCAGATTCCCGCGCGACTAAGTCCATCGTTTGAAGCAAGCTGTAGCCAGCACGCAACGAGTTCGCCATGAGCCCGATCGTGTCGCCCAGCTGGTTCACGAACTGTTGCAGGCGGCGCCGACCTCGCCAGAGGACATAGTAGTGCGGTGCCAGCCAGCCACTGACTGCGAAGACCAGGCCAGTGAAGAGCCCAAGCAGAGGCTGCGTCATCCCTCGCCCCAGCAGAAATCCGATCACGAAGGCGACCAGCGACACCAACCCACGCAAGAACAGGAACTCACCCACGGTCAGACGGATATCGGCACGAGCCAGACTCATCCGGATCGCTTCAGCGAAGGGTCGCCCACGCACAGCACGATCGAGCTGGCGCGCCAAGAGATGAGGACCCGCTGTCAATTCTTCAGGCACCGACTCGCTGCGCGCGAACTGTTCGAGTCGATGATCCAGTGAGTGACCGCGTGAGCGCGCGTGCAAACCCGCCAGGAGGAGCATCACAGCGGCTCCAGCGAGGGAAACAGCGATAAGGAGTAGCGGATCCTCGAACACCGACTACCTCCCGAAAGGCCGCTGGTAATTCACACCGAAGATCTGCGGGGGCAAGTAAATGTTGGCGACCTCGAACTTTTCCACGAACTTGGGGCGCACGCCGGTCGGCCTGATGCGCCCGAGGACCTTCCCGTTTTCGAAGCCTGTCTGCTCGAAGACGAAGATGTCTTGCAGGACGATGACGTCACCTTCCATTCCCTGGACCTCGGTAATCGCGACGATCTTCCGCGACCCGTCCTTCAGACGTGCCATGTGGATGATCAGGTCGAGTGCAGATGCGATCTGTTCACGTATGGCACGCACCGGTAAGTCCATTCCGGCCATCAGCACCATCGTCTCTAAACGGTGGAGCGTGTCGCGAGGACTGTTCGAGTGGACGGTGGTCATCGACCCATCGTGACCCGTATTCATAGCTTGCAGCATGTCGAGCGCTTCGCCACCACGGCACTCGCCGACCACGAT
This sequence comes from Thermomicrobium sp., assembly GCA_034434855.1. Taxonomy (GTDB): domain Bacteria; phylum Chloroflexota; class Chloroflexia; order Thermomicrobiales; family Thermomicrobiaceae; genus Thermomicrobium. Next base: position 4,496 of record DAOTYK010000370.1, on the reverse strand, counting down.
CCGGTCGGGTCGCATCCGCAAGGCATTGATCACCAGGTCACGAATCGTGACTTCACCTTTCCCTTCGATGTTGGGCGGTCGCGACTCCAACGTGACGACATGCTCCTGACGGAGCTGAAGCTCCGCAGCATTCTCGATGGTCACGATCCGCTCGTCACTAGGAATGAACGACGATAGGACATTGAGGAGCGTCGTCTTGCCCGATCCGGTTCCCCCCGAAACGACGATGTTCAAGCGCGCATTCACGCACGCCTGCAAGAACTGCGCGATCTCAGGCGTCATCGTACCGAAACGAATCAAATCATCGACCGTGAGCGGATCGCGGCTGAATTTCCGAATAGTCAAGCAGGGTCCGACCAGCGAGATCGGCGGTATGACCGCATTGATCCGGGAGCCGTCTGGGAGCCGAGCATCCACCATCGGCGAACTCTCGTCGATACGCCGTCCGAGCGGTGACACGATTCGGTCGATGATGCGCATGACATGCTCGTCATCAGCGAACTCGATGGCCGTTTTCTCCAATTTGCCGTTCCGCTCGACCCACACCTGCTTCGGACCGTTCACCATGATCTCGGTCACGGTGCTGTCCTTCAGCAAGGGCTCGATCGGGCCATAACCGAGAATTTCTGCAACGATCGCTTCGAACAGCCGGTGCCGTTCCGTGCGGCCGAGGACGATTCCCTCCGATTCCAACACCGAGAGGAACGTTTCCTCGAGGGTACGGCGTACACGATCAGGGTCGCTGAGATCCATGCGCGGATCGAGTTCTGCGATGACCCGCTGTTGGACTCGGCTCTTGAGCTGTTGAAAGGCGTTCTCGCTGGGTGGAGCCGCAACACTCGCCCGCAGACTAGGTCGTTTGAGAGTCTGCGCGAGTTGGCCAGTTCCTGTCGGTCCGCGCGCCTGCTCTGGCTCGTCTGGGCGATCGTCTGGCACTTCAGGCGCGAGCGGACCAGTGTCACCTGCCGCACTCAATCGCCGGAGCAGCGACATGGCACTCATCTCCTCCCGTTCGTCCATCGGTCAGAGACAGGCAGGAAAGGCAGGCGACGTTTGCGAACCCCTGCGTGCGGCACGACTTCTCGCGACTCGTTCGCCAGGAGTTCCGCCAACTGTATCAACTCAGCCGTGATGCGATGCTGCCGATGCTGCCAGGCGAGCGGCGTGCCGTCGTTGATGCTCCCGATCACCGCTTGAGGATCTGACGAGATGCGGATCGGAATGGACAAGCGTAGGCTCGTTTCTACTTCCTCCACAGTCAGCCCGCTCCCAGAGCGCTGCTGATTCAAGACGAACACGATCCGCTTCTGCTGGAACCCGAGTCGCTCGACGAGTTCCAGAAAACGTTTGGTCTCTTTGATGGCCGTCATTTCGAGCGTCAAAATCCAAATCAACGTCGAGGCGACATCCGCACACGCCAACGTGATGTCGTCATACCCACCGCGTGTGTCGACGATGACGAAGTCAGCACGGCGCCGGAGTTCTACTAGCACTTCCTGTACACGCTCAGCACTGATCCGTTCTGCGTCCTCGAGTTGCACCGGGGCGAGCACCACTCCAACTTGACTGACATGGCGGGTCAAAAACTCGCGAATGAGTTCGCCATCGAGTGGCCCAGCGATCCGCGCCAGGTCTGTCCAGGAACGGTGCACTGGGAGATTGAGAAGGACAGCCACGTCTCCGCGCATGAGGTCGGCGTCGACGAGTACCACTTCGCGTTGCAGAACGCGCTGAAGACAAATCGCGAGATTGGTAGCCACGAACGTTCGACCGATACCACCCTTGCTGCCGAGTACCACGACGACTTGACCCTCGCGCGTCGTGACTGGTTCGTCCACCGGAGAGAGCGGAGCAGCAAAGACGGTCGCAGGAGCGGTCGCTATCGGCCGTGGATTCGCAACGCGCCCCACACGCCTGACAGCCTCGATGAGGTCATCGTAGCTGAATGGTTTACTGAGGTACTCCCGTGCACCGGCCAGCATCGCCCGACGCAAGATCTCGGGATCCTGTTCCACGCCGAGCAGAATTACCCCGATCCCCGGCGCGCGAGCCGTGATCGCGCTCGCGACCTCGATCCCATCGAGGTCTGGCAGTGTCTGGTCGAGTAGCACGACGTGTGGAGCCAGCCGAAGCACAAGGTCGATCGCTTCTTCGCCGCGTGCCGCTTTGCCGACAACCCGGAAGTCGGGTTCGAACAAGAGCAGCCGCTCGAGGTTGTCCCGACTCTCCGGGATATCGTCGACGATCACGATGCGCAAAGCGCTTTCGCCCGTCATCGCGGCCCCCCGTTCACCACCACCGTCCCTGGAACCGGCAGTCCATACCGCTCGACCAGGCGATCGTAGGTCACCCCGTCCGTTTGCACGGGCTGTGTATCGCCACGCGCTCGGAGAATCACCTGATAGCGGACGTTTTGATCGAGGAGAAAGCTGATCAGCTCGGCCTGTTCTGGATCAGCCTCGACGATCAAGAGATCGACCGGTGGTAAGGTCGCTTCGTTTGCCGTCGGCGTGGAAGAGCGCGTCGGCTCGGTACTCGTGAGTTCAGGACGCGCTTGGCCGGGAGGGCTCGCGACCACCGACGTTCCCGCAATGACCTGCAGGATGCGAAGGTTTTGAACGATGATTTTTGTGACCGGCTGCCCCTCGCCCGTGTCGCTGATCACGACCCGAGAACCTGGCTCACCCGGATAGGGATAACGACGAGATTGGCTACTCCCACTATCCGGTTCGGGGAGTTCGACCGACTCGGGCGGTGGACTGAACCCCTGTGCGCTGTCCGCAAGTTCGAGCGGCTCGGTAGGAAGAATTCGTACGAGATCGAGTCGTCCGGCATAGATGAGATCGATCGAGTCGTTGGGTTGGAGCAAGCCGCCGAGCCCATTGATTCGATCCACGGGGATGGCCACGGCACGCTTGCCAGGCTGCACAGCGTTCGAGACACTGGGTAAGACGAGATTCGCCAGCAAGATACGCTGCCCAGCAACGAGATCACCGGCGACGACGAGCCCGACCACTTGATCAGGCTGTCGCGCGGTGCCGGGTGCGACCGAGGCAGGATCTGTCTCCACGACCGTCACATCCTCGCTCGTCAGTACTGAACCAGCTCGCACGTCGCGCGCTGCCACGACCACCTGTGTGGTAGGCGGGGCCGTCTGCGTTGGCATCACCGGCTCACGTTGGCGCTGCAGAGCGATGATACCGAGAACGACCGCGACCGCTGCCAGGACGAACCCGGCGAGAAGATACAGGCGACCTGCTCGACGCATGGTGCCTCCCGCCACGAACCATTCCCATCATCGTTTCCACGGCACGGGAGAAGCTTCTCCACATAGGCGAGAAGTATGAGAGACCTAGCCAATCCGAGGGATGCCTGACCAGGAGAGACAGGTAACTCAGGCGACCTGCAACTTGGGAAGGTCGCCGCCCACTTGCGGAACCTCGGTGGAAGTCGCCTTCAACAGCGCCAATCCGATAGCGGGGAGGGCACTCACGGAACGGAAGACGAGGAAGCGAGGTTCCCAGCGAGGGTCGAACTTCGCCTTGAAATGCCGGAGCCCTTGAACGGAGAAAAATGGTTCGATGAGCCGGAAGAAATCTTCCCGAATCGGGTCCGTCCCTATAACCGGTAGGTCTACTCCACTCAGCGGAACCAAGCCGAGCGAGAACGATGTATATCCCTGGTCATGCAGCCACTGGAAGAGCAGCGCGAACAAGACGTCCATCGCACCGTACGGCTGGTGCCGACGCCGCATCAGGTCGATCGTCGCCTGGCCTGGTACCCCACTCGGTATGAGATTCGCGAAGGCGACGATCCTGTCGGTTGGAGCTCGGATCAGTGCGACAGGGGTCGATCGCACATAGGCTCGAGAAAATTGTCCCTGCGTGAATCCATGTTCGCGCCGACCTGGAAGCGACAACCATTCATTGCAGACATCCGCGAGTTCCTCGACCACATCGTCGGGGAGCGGCGGTTCGAGCACCTCGAACCGGTAGTGCTCGCGCTGCAATCTCCGCACGAGGTAGCGCAACTCTTCGAACCCTGGGCGATCGAGCGACCATGCTGCGAGGTCCACGACCGCCTCTTCGCCTATTTTGAAAAATCGCAGCCCTCGCGCACGGTAGTCGGCCAGATACTGCTCCCCAACCTGATGCAATGCTGGTTCCCAGTCGTTCGGATCGCAGAAATCGAGAAACTCGTCCAGAACTGTCCCGAATCGCTCTCCGCAAACGTTGGGATCGCCGAGTGCCAGTGCGACGCGGCCGACGATGCGGTAACTGACCACCCCACGCACTTGTTGCGGGAAGAAGGAGAGCTTGTCAGGCCAAAACTTGAAAAATTCGAGGCACGAGTTGCGGCATGCTTGGATGATGGTTCGCGCTCGCTGCCGTTCTGATTCGTAGCCCCATGACCGCCAGATGACTGGCCGCCCGATGTTCCAGGCGGCGTTCACAACGGAGACACCCGCGAGAAGCGTGACAGAGTCGAGAAACCAC
>DAOTYK010000369.1:0-17708 GCA_034434855.1 Thermomicrobium sp. | reverse complement strand
CTTGAAACTCAAGACCTTCGTGATCGCCGCCGTCAGCGTCGTCTTCCCATGATCCACATGCCCAATCGTCCCCACATTCACGTGCGGCTTCGTCCGCTCAAACCGCGGCTTGCTCATCGTGCTACCCCTTTCAGCAATTCGTTTCGACCCACGTCCGACCGTCTCACGCTCAACTCGATTTACCAGCTTTGGCCATCAATTCTTGCGCGATGCTCTCCGGTACCGGTGCATAGTGATCGAATTCCATCGTGTACGTTCCGCGCCCCTGTGTCATCGAGCGCAGATCGGTGGCGTACCCGAACATCGTCGCCAAGGGAACCATGGCGCGGATCACCTGAGCGCCCGCACGCAGCTCCATTCCCTCGATGCGACCGCGCCGCGCATTCAAGTCACCGATCACATCACCGGTGAACTCTTCCGGAACCACGACTTCGACACGCATGATCGGCTCGAGAATCACCGGATTGCCCCGGCGCACTCCCTCTTTCAATGCCATGGATGCAGCGATCTTGAACGCCATCTCTGACGAGTCGACCTCGTGGTACGACCCATCGACGAGGACAGCTTTCAGGTCGATCACCGGATACCCGGAGACACCCCCACTCTGCATCGCCTCGCGGATTCCAGCTTCGACAGCAGGAATGTACTCTTTCGGAACAACGCCACCGACGATGCGGTCCTCGAAAACGAAGCCGCTCCCACGCGGCAACGGCTCCAGTTCCAACCACACATGCCCGTACTGACCACGCCCGCCCGTCTGCCGGACAAAGCGACCCTCCACGCGAACCGGCCGCGTGATGGTCTCCTTGTACGCAACCTGCGGGCGCCCGATATTCGCTGCGACCTTGAACTCGCGTTGCATCCGATCGACGATCACTTCCAGGTGCAGCTCACCCATTCCCGAAATGATCGTCTGCCCGCTTTCCGGATCAGTACGCACCTGGAAAGTCGGATCCTCCTCCGCCAGCCGTTGCAAGGCGATCGCCAGCTTGTCCTGATCGGCACGCGTCTTCGGCTCCACGGCCACCGAGATGACCGGCTCGGGGAACTGGATCGGCTCGAGGAGAATCGGATGATCCGGATCGCACAGCGTGTCACCTGTGAACGTCTTTTTGAGTCCGATGACCGCACAAATGTCACCGGCCCCGATCCACTCGACTTCCTCGCGGTGATTGGCATGCATCCGGAGCAAACGCGAGATACGCTCCCGCTCACCCTTGGTCGAGTTGTACACGTACGAACTGCTGTGCAGCCGCCCCGAGTAAACCCGGACGTAGGTCAAACGCCCGACATGAGGATCCGACTGAATCTTGAACGCCAGCGCAGCGAACGGTGCCTCGTCGTCCGCCTCGCGGGTGATCTCTTCTCCGGTAACAGGGTGCGTTCCTTTGACGGGTGGAATGTCCAAGGGCGAGGGCAAGTAGTCGACGATGGCATCCAAGAGGAGCTGGACACCCTTGTTCTTGAGCGCCGAACCGCAGAGAACGGGATACAGCTGGCCGCGAATCGTCGCCGCCCGCAGTGCGCGCCGTAGTTCCTCCGGTGTCGGCTCTTCCCCCTCCAGATACCGGAGCATCAGCTCTTCGTCCGTTTCGACGATCTGTTCGATCAGTTTGTGTCGCCACTCCTGCGCCACTTCGACGTACTCAGGGGGAACCTCGGTGTCTTCGATGTGCTGGCCCAAGTCGTCGTGGTAGATTTTCGCCCGAAACTCGATCAGGTCGATGATGCCGCGGAACTCGGACTCCAACCCGATCGGCCAGTGGATAGCTGCCGGCTGAGCCCGCAATCGCTCGCGGATCATCTCGATCGCCCGGACATAGTTCGCTCCGACGCGGTCGAGCTTGTTGATGAAGCAGATCCGCGGCACGCGATATTTATCCGCCTGCCGCCAGACCGTCTCCGACTGGGGCTCGACTCCCTGTACACCATCGAAGACGACGACACCGCCGTCGAGGACACGGAGCGAACGCTCCACTTCCACCGTAAAGTCGACGTGCCCCGGTGTATCGATGATGTTGATACGGTGATCGCGCCAAAAGCAGGTCGTCGCCGCGGCAGTGATCGTGATGCCGCGTTCTCGCTCCTGCACCATCCAGTCCATCGTCGCGGTTCCCTCGTGAACCTCACCAGGACGATGGACCTTCCCCGTATAGAAGAGAATGCGCTCGGTCGTCGTCGTCTTCCCGGCATCGATATGCGCGATAATGCCGATATTGCGCGTCCGCTGAAGCAGAACACGCCTGGCTTCGGTCATCTGTGGTTGAACCGTACTCATCTCCCTCTGACCCCGTTCGTGCATCATCCTTTCTGAGGATCTACCACCGGTAGTGGGCGAACGCGCGGTTCGCCTCCGCCATGCGGTGCGTATCGTCCCGCTTCTTGATGGTCGCACCGGTGTTGTTGGCTGCATCGATAATCTCAGCAGCCAGCTTGTCGACGAACTTGTAACCGCTGCGGTTCCGCGCTGACTGGATGAGCCAGCGCATCGCGAGCGAGACGCGGCGGTGCGGTTCCACCTGAACCGGAACCTGATAGGTCGCACCACCCACTCGACGCGGTTTGACCTCGAGCAGCGGCGAGGCATTGTGAATCGCTCGTTGGAACACCTCCAACGGGTGCTGCCCCGTGCGCTGCGCCACGATGTCCAGCGCCGAATAGACGATGCGCTCTGCAAGCGACTTCTTACCCCGCTTCATCACCTTGTTGATGAAGCGCTGCAAGAGCTCGCTTCCGTATTTCGGATCGGGCGGGATAGTCCGCCGCTCGTACTTGGGCCGCCTCGGCATCGCTCGTCGCCTCCTTCTTCCGCACCTCGCTCGGCATGAGACAGACGAAGCCGGCAATCCTGGAGCGATCTCCCGATGCCGCGCTTCGTCTGCCGACAACCACCCAGCCTGGCACAGGCCAGCCGCCGCTGGACCTATTGCTTCGGCTTCTTGGTTCCGTACTTGGAGCGTCCCTGCCGGCGATTCTCGACGCCCTTCGCATCGAGTGCACCGCGCACGATGTGATAGCGCACGCCCGGCAGGTCCTTGACGCGTCCACCCCGCACGAGCACGACCGAGTGCTCCTGCAGGTTGTGACCCTCGCCCGGAATGTACGCCGTGACCTCGATTCCGTTCGTCAGCCGAACGCGGGCGATCTTGCGCAGCGCGGAGTTCGGCTTCTTCGGTGTCATCGTTCGCACTGCCACACAAACGCCACGCTTCTGCGGATTCCCCTTCGGCACTTGCCGAAGCTTACCCGCATTCCGCCCGACTCGGCTGTAGACGAACTGGAGCGCCGGCGCCTTCGATTTCTTGCGCCGCCTCTCCCGCCCCTTGCGCACCAGCTGGTTGATCGTCGGCACCGTTCAGCCTCTCTCTCCGACCTGCGCCCATCGGTCGCGCATCGGCTACGCTGAACAATAACACACCCTCGTGACCCGAGGTCCGGGTCACGAGGGTGTAGTGTACAGGAATCAGCCCGAATCGTCAAGCAGGTTGCTCTGTCTCAGCTTCCCCTGCCAGAATACGACCCTCCTCGCCCACACTCACCTCTGGCTCACCGCTGGCCTCAGGTCGATCTGTTCCCGGCTGCGGCAAGGGCTCACCACTCGGACCCAACCCGACCGCAGCCAGTCCCGCCAGAGTCGCCTCGTCCAGCGCACTCAATGCGGCCTCACGCCGCTGCTTGCGCTCCCAGAAACCAGAACCAGCCGGGATCAGCTTTCCGATGATCACGTTCTCCTTTAGACCGCGCAGGTAATCGACCTTGCCTTGAATGGCTGCCTCGGTGAGAACCCGAGTCGTCTCCTGGAACGATGCCGCTGACAGCCAACTTTCCGTAGCCAGCGATGCCTTGGTGATCCCCAAGAGAACCTGCTGAGCGGTTGCCGGCACCCCACCCTGAGCGATCACTTCCTCGTTGATCCGCAGAAGTTGGGCGCGATCGAGCATCTCCCCAACCAGCAGATCGGTATCACCCGGATCGGTGACGGCAACTTTCCGCAGCATTTGCCGTATGATGATCTCGATATGGCGGTCATTGGTGATCACACCCTGTGACTTGTAGACCTTCTGAACCTCGTCCAGGATGTAGCGCTGGACAGCATCCCGTCCGAGAGTGTTCAGAAGTTCCTCCGGGCTCACGTTCCCGTCGGTCAGTTGTTGACCGGCTTTGACGCGCTCTCCGTTACTGACGAGGAGATGCGCTGTGGCCGTGAGGGAATACTCTTCTCGGCGTTGCTCCTCGCGGCGAATGATCAGCTCGTCGCCGTCCACGAAGACTTCTCCGTCCATCGTGGCGACGATCGGCTCCCCCTCTCCCTCGGCCGGCCGAGCCAGTACTTGGCCTGCCGTGACCAGGTCGCCCGTGCCGACCAGCAGGACAAAGCTCTCCGGAACCCGGTGTGTCTCGGTCTCCAGGCGCGCATCTTCCACGATCACCTTGCGCCCGAACTCGTCCTCGACGATCTGCACGACTCCATCGATCTTGGCGAGTACGGCTTTCCCCTTCGGCTCCCGGGCCTCGAAAAGCTCTTCGACGCGCGGGAGACCAGTCGTGATGTCCTCACCTGCTATGCCGCCGGTGTGGAAGGTCCGCATGGTGAGCTGCGTCCCCGGTTCACCGATGCTCTGCGCCGCGATGATGCCGACGGCCTCGCCCAGTTCGACGATCTGGCGTGTTGCCAAGTTCCGCCCATAGCACAGCCGGCAGACACCATAGTCCGCAGTGCAATAGAGTGGTGTCCGGATCATCACCGCTGTGATGCGGTGCGCCGGCTCCGGCCGATCGAGCGAAGCCACGATGTCCGCGACGATCGGCTCCGTGATCTCCTCGTTGCGTCGGACCAAAACGGTTCCCGTCGCCGGATCGATCAGGTCACGGGCTGCGACCCGGCCGAGCACACGGTCCGCGAACGTCTCGCGATCCGGAACGTCCTCGAGGCGCACCCACATGCCGTCCTCGGTTCCACAATCGTCGATCGTGACGATCACGTCCTGCGCCACATCGACGAGTCGACGTGTCAGGTAACCCGAGTCGGCCGTGCGCAGCGCGGTATCCGCCAGTCCCTTCCGAGCACCATGCGTCGAGATGAAGTACTCGAGGACCGACAATCCCTCGCGGAAGTTGGAGCGGATCGGCAACTCGATGATTTGTCCCTTGGGGTCGAGCATGAGCCCCCGCATGCCGGCCATCTGGCTGATCTGATTGATGTTCCCTTTGGCCCCTGACTTACTCATCATGTAGAGGCTGTTCTGCTCACCCAAGCTCCGCTCGACGACTTGCGCGAGTTCGTCACGCGCCTCGTTCCAGATCGACACCACCTCGCGGTGCCGCTCCGCATCGGTTATGAGACCACGGCGATACTGGCGCTCGACTTCGGCCACGCGTTGCTCGGCTCGCGCGATGATCTCCACCTTCTCCGCCGGGATGTGCACATCCGTGACGCCGATCGTGATACCGCTCTTGGTGGCATAGTGGAAACCGAGATCCTTGATCCGATCAGCCAGTCGAGCGGTCTCATCTGCACCGAGGCGCGTGTAGCACGTGGCGATCAGCCGACGGAGCGCCTTGCGATCCATGAGTTCGTTCCAGAAGCCGAGTTCCTTCGGCAAAATCTCGTTGAACAAAACCCGACCGACCGTCGTCTCGACGAGCTGGTCACCCTGACCATCGACCTCCATCCGCACCCGGATCGGCGCTTGCAGATCGACGACCCCGCTCTGGTAAGCGAGCACGACCTCCTGACGGTCCGCGAAGATCTTCCCCGCCCCTTTGGCATTTGGATCCGGCAAGGTCATCGCATAGCAGCCGAGAACGATATCCAACGTCGGTGCGATGACCGGCTCGCCATCCGAGGGATCCAGGAGATTGCGCGTCGAGAGCATCCGCTCGCGTGCCTCCCGCTGGGCGGCTGCGGAGAGCGGGACATGGACCGCCATCTGATCGCCATCGAAGTCGGCATTGAAGGCCGCGCACACGAGCGGATGTAACTGAATCGCCGATCCCTCGATCAACTTGACTTCGAACGCTTGGATACCCAGGCGGTGCAGTGTCGGTGCCCGGTTGAGGAGGACGAGATAATTCTGGGTCACTTCCTCCAGGACATCCCAAACGCGGGGGTCCATTCGTTCGACCAGTCGCTTGGCTGCCTTGATGTTGTGGGCATAGCCGTGCACGACTAGCCGCTGCATCACGAACGGCTTGAAGAGCTCCAGTGCCATCCGCTTCGGCAGTCCGCACTGGTGGAGCTTCAGGTCGGGCCCAACCACGATGACCGATCGGCCCGAGTAATCGACGCGCTTACCTAAGAGGTTCTGGCGGAATCGCCCCTGCTTCCCCTTGAGCATGTCGGAAAGGCTCTTGAGTTTGTGCTTGCTCGTCCCGGAAACGACGCGCCCGCGCCGACCGTTGTCGATGAGCGCATCGACCGCCTCCTGAAGCATCCGCTTCTCGTTGCGGATGATGATGTCGGGCGCTCCCAGCTCCAACAATCGCTTCAACCGATTGTTCCGATTGATGACGCGGCGGTAGAGATCGTTGAGGTCTGAGGTCGCAAAGCGCCCACCGTCGAGTTGCACCATCGGCCGCAAGTCAGGCGGGATGACCGGCAAGACCGTCAGGAGCATCCATTCGGGTCGGTTTCCGCTCTTACGGAGCGCTTCCACGAGACGCAAGCGCTTCGCGATACGCTTCTGTCGCTGGCCAGTTGCCTGCGCCATTTCCGCCCGAAGCTGCGCTGAGAGTTGATCCAGGTCCATGCTCGAAACGACCTCGTAGACCGCCTCGGCACCCATCTTCGCCTCGAAGACACCCGGAGCCAAGTCGACGAGGTCCCGATACTGTTGCTCGGTCAGCACCTGGAGTTCGCGGATTTCCTGAACCTGGCGAATCAGCTCATCGGCTTCGGCTCGGAGATCCGCCTTCTGGCGCTCGATCTCGCTCTGCAACGTCGCCAGCTGCTCACCGATGCGCCCGGTCAAGAACTCCTGCTCCGCTTCGACCAGCGCTTGCTCGCCACTGACCGCGCTGCGCGCGTTTCGTTCAGCCTCAGTGACCGCCTCCTGTTCGGCCTCGTCCAATGCAGCGAGATGCCGTTCCGTCAGGATGTCTCCACGCGCAGCGATCAGCCGGCCAGCGAACTCCAGATCCTCTTCCGCAGGCGTTCCGAGCGCCTCCTGCAACCGTTCGCGCAACCCAGCAGCTTGGCGTCGAACGCGTTCGACTTCGCTCGCTACCCGCTCGCGGGCTTCGCGCTCCAGCGCCTCGCGACGATCGCGCAAGGCCAAAAGTTCCGTACCCTGCGCTTCCTCCAACTCGCGACGCTTGGCCTCCAGTTGGCGATCCAACTCGTCGAGTTCGGCCTGCAATTCCTGTCGGATGTTTTCGATCAATTCCTGTCGCTTGGCCTCGTCGACACGGGTCACGAGATACGAGGCGAAGTACAGTACACGCTCCAAGTTGCGCGGGGTGATGTCGAGGAGTAGCCCGAGCCGGCTCGGCGTTCCCTTCACATACCAGATGTGCGCGACCGGCGCAGCCAGTTCGATATGCCCCATCCGCTCGCGCCGGACCTTGGAGCGGGTGACCTCGACTCCGCATTTGTCGCAGATCGTCCCCGCGTACCGCTGCCGCTTGTACTTCCCACAGTAGCACTCGAAATCCTTCGTCGGGCCGAAAATCCGCTCGCAAAAGAGCCCACCATGCTCGGGCTTGAGCGTGCGATAGTTGATCGTCTCCGGCTTGGTCACCTCACCGTACGACCAACTCCGGATCGCCTCCGGCGAGGCCAAGCCGATCCGGATCGCTTCGAAGTGATTCACATCGATCGATTTTCGTGTCTCGCGCTGGCGTGCGACTGTGCTCATGCGCACTCACCCCTCGTGTCATTCTTCCGTGCGCTCGAAGCCGCTCAAGTTGATCCGATCGAGATGCGAGAGAATCTCACGCTCTCGGCCGTGATCTTCACCGAACTCGATCGGCTCCTCGTCTTCGTTCAAGACCTCGACCGAAAGCCCGAGGCTACGCAGCTCTTTGACGAGCACCTTGAACGATTCCGGTACACCCGCTTCGACGATCGGCTCCCCTTTGACGATAGCCTCGTAAGTCTTGACGCGCCCGACAACATCGTCCGACTTGACCGTCAACATTTCCTGCAGGGTATGCGCCGCACCGTATGCCTCCAGCGCCCAGACTTCCATTTCCCCGAAGCGCTGGCCGCCGAACTGTGCCTTGCCGCCGAGCGGCTGCTGCGTCACCAGTGAATAGGGACCGGTCGATCGTGCGTGAATCTTGTCCTCGACCAGGTGAACGAGCTTCATCATGTAGATGATACCGACCGTGACGGGACGATCGAACTTCTCGCCGGTTCGCCCGTCATAGAGTTCGACCTTCCCATCCTCCGGCAAACCCGCTTTGCGCAAGAGTTCGCGAACTTCTTCTTCCTTAGCACCGTCGAAGACCGGGCTCGCCACCTTGATGCCGAGCGTATGCGCGGCCCAACCGAGGTGCGTTTCGAGAATCTGACCCAAATTCATGCGCGACGGGACACCGATCGGATTCAGGATGATGTCGACCGGTGTCCCATCCGGCAAGTAAGGCATGTCCTCGATCGGCACGATGCGCGAGACGACCCCTTTGTTCCCGTGCCGACCAGCCATCTTGTCGCCCTCGGAAATCTTCCGCTTCTGGGCGATGAAGACACGAACCATCTCGTTGACACCGGCCGGCAGCTCGACGCCGCTCTCGTCGTCGCGCCGGAACCGCTTGACGTCGATGACGATCCCGTGCACGCCATGCGGCACGCGCAAGCTCGTATCCTTGACGTCCCGCGCCCGCTCGCCGAAGATGGCGCGCAGCAAGCGCTCCTCCGGCGACAGTTCCGTTTCGCCTCGCGGCGTGACCTTACCCACGAGAATGTCGTTGGGACCGACCTGCGCACCGATCCGGATGATCCCGTCGGCATCGAGATTGCGCAGGCTGTCCTCACCCACATTCGGAATGTCGCGTGTGATCTCCTCCGGTCCCAACTTGGTATCGCGAGCCTCGCACTCGTACTTCTCGATGTGGATCGAGGTATACACGTCTTCGCGGACCAGTCGCTCACTGATGAGGACCGCGTCCTCGAAGTTTCCACCCTCCCACGACATGAAAGCGACGAGAACATTTTGTCCGAGCGCGAGTTCGCCGTTTTCCGTGCTCGAGCTGTCGGCGATCACATCGCCCGCCTCGATCCGCTGGCCTTTCTGCACGATCGGGCGCTGGTTGATACACGTATCCTGGTTGGACCGGACGAACTTCCGCAGCTCGTAGACACGCTCGTTGCCGTCGTCCTCCAACACGACGATGCGGCGCGCAGTGACCGATTTGACGATGCCTCCCTTCTGTGCGACCACGACCTGGCCTGAATCGCGCGCTGCCTGGTACTCCACACCGGTTCCGACGATCGGTGCGCGCGGACGCAGCAGCGGTACCGCTTGTCGCTGCATGTTGGCACCCATGAGCGCCCGGTTCGCATCGTCGTGCTCGAGGAACGGGATCAAGGCCGCCGAGACCGAGACCACCTGCTTCGGCGAGACGTCCATGTAATCGACCTTCTCGGGAACCTCCAGCACGAATTTGCCAGCTCGCCGCGCTTCCACCCGGCTAGCCACGAAGCGCATGCCCTCATCGAGGGGAGTGTTCGCTTGCGCGATCGTAAAGTGTTCCTCTTGATCGGCGGTGAGATAGTCGACCTCGTCGCTCACGAACGGTTGGACATCCACGCGCGCGACCCTAGCCGCGATCAACCGGTCGCACAGTTCCCGGTCGACCGTCGTACCGCGGCCCGCGAGTAACTCGCCCGTCTCGGGATCGAGAACGTCGGTGCGAAGAACTTGACCGATGAGGAGATCCGCCTGGCTCGGCAGCTCGATATGCCGGTAAACCCGGCGATACGGCGCCGTGATGAAGCCGTACTCGTTGACCTTGGCATAGGTCGCCAACGACGTGATCAATCCGATGTTCGGGCCTTCTGGGGTCTCGATCGGGCAGATCCGCCCGTAATGCGAGTCGTGGACGTCTCGCACCTCGAAGCCCGCTCGCTCGCGATTGAGTCCCCCCGGACCGAGTGCCGAAACGCGACGCTTATGTGTAAGCTCCGCGAGCGGATTGGTCTGATCCATGAACTGCGAGAGCTGACTTCCTGCGAAAAACTCGCGGATGGCGGCACGCAGCGGCCGGGTGCTGCTGATCAGGCTTGCTGGGGTCGCGGTGTCGATATCGACGATCGTCATCCGCTCGCGGATCCCGCGCTCCAGGCGCTGGAGCCCGGTCCGCAGATGCAGCTGAATCAGTTCACCGACCGTCCGTACGCGCCGGTTGCCCAGGTGATCGATATCATCCGGCCGATCGAGTCCTCGGTTCACGAGGATCATGGTTCGCACCAGAGCAGCCAAGTCCTCGCGTGTGAGAACTCGCACGTCGGCCGGCGTCTCCAGGCCCAGTCGCTTGTTCAGCTTGTACCGACCGACCTTGCCGAGATCGTAAGTGCGCGGATTGAAAAAGAGGCGTTCGATCAGCGCGGCAGCGTTCTCCCGCGTCGGCGGGTCTCCTGGGCGCAGGGTCTTGTAGATCTCCATTTGAGCCTCTTCGCGGCTCTTCGTTCGATCTCGCTCGATCGTCGCCGCGATGTAGCGATGGTCGGGATCGGTGTCCACGTCCGCGAACAGCTCGAAGAGTTGCTCGTCACTCCCATATCCGACCGCGCGGAGAAGGACCGTCACCGGAATCTTGCGCTTGCGGTCGATCTTGACCGACAAGACGTCACGATTGGAAGTCTCGAACTCGAGCCACGCTCCTCTGGTCGGAATCAGTTTGGCCATACACAACTGCCGACCGGTAGCCGGATCAGGCTCGAGCTCGAAGTATGCCCCCGGCGACCGAACGAGTTGGGAAACGACGACGCGCTCAGCCCCGTTGATGACGAAGGTCCCGGTCTCCGTCATCATCGGAAAGTCGTCGATATAGATGTCGCTCTCCTTGACCTCACCAGTGTCGCGGATGACGAGCCGAACGCGAAAATACAGCGGAGCGGCATACGTCATGTCGCGCTCGCGACAAATCTCCGGTGTGTAGCGTGGCTTTTCGAACCAGTGGCGCAGAAAGTGGACTTCGAGCTTCTGGTTGTAGTCGATGATGGGCGAAAACTCCTCGAGGAGTTCTCGCAAGCCTTCGGTCTTGAACCACTCGAACGACTTGAGCTGCAGCTCGATGAGGTTCGGCATTTCTAAGACGGTCGGAATGCGGGCGAACGAAACGCGCCCCATCCCGAGATTGGACCGTACCTGGCGAACTGCGGATGATGGCATCGCGGTCGCCCCTGTCGTCACAGTCATCGTTCTCCCTTTCCTCGTGCCGGATGCTCGAATAATCGGTTACTCGGGGATACGCAGCTCGGTACGGACTCGTGGTGGCCTCACGGAACGGCCAACCCAACGCGCGAAGGAAAAACCGAGAGCCAAGCGGACACCACCGCTCGGCTTCCCCGTATGCTCCCTACGTTGCGTGTCACGCCGCCTCATGCGCGCGCGTCACCTCTTCGCAAACGCATAGCATATCACGGATGCTGCCACACTGTCAACCCCATGCCGTCACCGCACATGATCGATTGCGACGCTCGAGGACCATCCAGCGCGTCGCGCTCAAGCGCCGAATGATATATAGAAGAGGGCGCTGAGATCACCTCCTGTTCCAATGCTGCTCCATCGACCGACTGACCGGTCGCGGCGTGTCGATCCGCCGATATGATGAACCGGTCGCGTAACGTCTTGGTACACGATCGGTCAGGGAGGAATCGTCTCCAGCCTAAAAACGTCGTCACCTGCGTGAACACTGCTGGTCTCTGCCCAGTGGAGGCCGCCTACGAGCCTTCCTGAACCCGTCCGACTCATCCACCTTCCTCGCATGAGAAACGAAAGGGCCTGCTCGCTCGTCAACCTCCTGAAACGCACCCTTGCACAGCTGGAACGGAACGTGCTACAGTACTAGCAGTGCAACGAGCGCCCGTAGCTCAATGGATAGAGCGTTTGCCTCCGGAGCAAAAGGTTGCAGGTTCGAATCCTGCCGGGCGCACCAGACGAGACGATCTCTCCACTACCAACGGTGACTGTGCTCGGAAATCTCCCATTCGGCGCGAAGAAGATCGCCACGGCGACGGCGCATCCGCACGAGTCGATACCAGAAGGTGAGCGGACCCCACACGAGAAGAACGAGACCTGCAAACCAGGCTACATGGTTGAGCGCTAAGTACCAGACGGTCGGCCACTGCGCCGAAAAGAGGATCGCGAGCAGGATCGTCCAAAGCTTGAAACCGACCACGATCCCGCCGAACCACCAGGCCATTTGGCGCCAGGCGTTTCGCTCTTCCATATCGGAAGTGTACCCCCTCATCGTTTCGCGCGCCACCGCTCTCCTCCGGGTCTGCAGCGTTCTACACTGTCCGTACGACCTTGCTATACTGCCATCGTCACCTGGTCGTCGAGCTGGCACGCCTCAGCGATCCTTCTTCCTCCGGCGACTCGTGCGCGCTCCAGTTCCACGGCCCACGACGGAGTGGCACACTGATGAGAACGAAAGGAGTGAGGTGATGTTCCGACGCGAGCCGCGCGACCCCTTGGAACGCCAACTGTCGCAATTCCGCCAACAACTGGAGCAGACGACTGCCGAGGAGGAACTCGCCCTAGACGAGGATCTACTGCCTCGAGCCGCTGCTGAATCATCTGCGACGTCTTCCCGAACTAGCACATGGCAGCCACCAGAGCCTCCAGCTCGCCAGCCGGCTACCCCGGATCGCATGCTGAGTATCGTCGCTGCCAACGCTCGTTGGCAAGGAACGCTCCAAACAGAGGGATCCCTGGTCATTCATGGGCACGTCGAGGGGACGATTCAAGCTGCCCATGACGTCACCATCGCCGAGGGCGCGACGGTGCGAGCGGACATTTCGGCGCAGCAGGTTATCGTGCACGGGTCAGTGCAGGGGCGGATCGATGCCCGGGGTCGACTGGAAATTCATCCGGGAGGTGAGGTCATCGGCGAGGTCTCAGCTCCGTCCCTCGTTGTCCACGAGGGCGCACGCCTCTCCGGCAAATTGAAGATGGGAGCAACGGAGTCGACCGACTCCGCGCCGAGTCCCGGAGGGTATCGATGATCGAGGATCGGAGCGGTTCCCCCATGCGCCCGATCGAGAGTCTTACGCTCATCGATCGCTACACCACGGTCGATGGGACACTCCTGTCCTCCCGCGACATCCGCATCGAAGGGGAACTTCGCGGCACACTCCAATGCGAAGGAGCGGTCCACGTCGCCGAGGGCGGACGAGTCGATGCCACGGTCGAAGCTGGCGCGATCACTGTCGCCGGTCAGCTTCGTGGGTCGATCACGTGTCGAGGCAAACTGCATATCCTGCGAACGGGTCGAGTGACCGGTTCCATCACGACCAACTCTCTCGTGATCGAGGAAGGCGGTCACTGCGAAGGAGAGCTCGCAATGGGGAGTACACTCGCTGGCGCGTCGCTTCCGAGCGCGGGCCGGGGAAATACCAGCGCAACAGTCACCGAGTCGGTATCCCACACTGCGGAAAGCACCGAACCGTAGCGCCGAGAGTAATGCCGGTATACTCGACCTGTGCCCCCGACGCGGGGTAAGTACGAGCATGGAGTGAAAGCGGGACGATGACGATCGAGAGAAAGTGCGGAACGTGCAAGTACTTCGAGCCTGCACCGCTGTGGCGCAAGGGGTGGTGCCGTCACCCGCTCCTGTACGCCCCCCATCAAAGCCATCTCGTCAGCGAAGACGATCTCGATTGCGACCGCGGCATGACGAACTACTGGGAGCCGGCAGAACAACCAGTTCGGGAGCGACCGGAAGAGGCGACACACGAGTATCGGGTGATCCAAGTTGGCGATAGTCGGGGAGAGGAAGGGAGAAGTGGCTGGACGGGTCGAGAGCGAGAGCGAGGGCCAACGATGAGCTTTTTCAACGAGCCACCCGACCGCGATCCTGAAGCCGAAGAACCAACGATTCCACCCTTTGCGAATCGGCCACCGACGAGCACTCCCTTCGGGACCCAACACTCGTATTCCTATCACACGGACGAGCGATATTGGACAGACTACTTGCGTGTCGCAGCACCAGTACTGGGTATCATCCTCATGCTCGGGCTCGCCTGGTTCTGGATCAACCAGTTTCTCAACCGGGGTGAGGTCGTCCCGACTGTCACACCTCAAGTGGTCACTGGTCCAACGCCCGCTCCCCAAGAGACGCCATTTGGGCTCATCGTCGTGACTCCTGCTCCCACGAGCCAGACCCCCACTGTCACTGCGTCGCCAACGCCGCGCACGACGATCGGACCTGGAGCGACCGTCGTCGTCGCCAATACGGATGGCGCCGGCGTGAACTTCCGTGCCGCGCCGAGCACCAGTGCCGACGTCATCGAGCGGCTTCCCGAGGGAACCGAACTGACAGTCGTCGGTGAGTCAGTGACCGCCGACGGCTACGTGTGGTGGCCAGTCAAGTACGGTAATCAGACCGGATACGTCGTGGCTGACTATCTCGAGTTGGCGAAGCCGTAATCGAGGCGGAGGCGTGTTATACTCCTGATGCCGGCCGCTGCGCCGGACCAAACACGTACCTGGACCGCGCCCGGTGTGCTGGTAAGGATAACGACCCTCCAGTTCCAGCGCGGGTCGAAGGGTACGGATGACGAACACCGGTCCATGCAAAGGAGTCGGAACGTGTCCATCGCCGAACACGAAACAGAGCAGATTCCCTTGAAAGCGCTTCTCGAAGCCGGTGTGCACTTCGGGCACCAGAGTAAGCGCTGGAACCCGAAGATGCGACCGTACATCTTCGGTGAGCGCAACGGTATCCATATCATCGATCTCCGCCAAACGGTGAGGCTGTTGGCCGAAGCGGAGGCGTTCGCTCGTCATCTCGCTGCTCGCGGCGGTGTCTTCGTCTTCGTCGGCACCAAGAAGCAAGCACAGGAGATCATCCGCAGCGAAGCCGAGCGCTGTGGCATGTATTCGGTCACTGAACGCTGGTTGGGAGGGACACTGACGAACTTCGCGACCATCCGCCAGCGACTGCGCTACCTCGTTCAGCTCGAAGAAGAGGTGCACAGCCCCAACTTCGCTCTTCTTCCGAAGAAGGAACAAATGCGTAAGCTTCGCGAACTCTCCAAACTCGAGCGAACGCTGGGAGGCCTGCGCGGTCTGTCGCGCCTTCCTGACGCTCTCTATGTCGTCGATCCCAAGCGTGAAGCGATCGCCGTTGCCGAGGCACGCCGCCTCGATATACCGATCATCGCGATGGTCGACACCAACTGTGACCCGGATTTGATCGACTACGTCATCCCAGCAAATGACGATGCGATCCGTTCTATCCGCTTGATCACCAGTCGCATCGCTGACGCCATCCTCGCTGGTCGCACGCTGTACGAAACCGAAGTCGGTGCCGGCGAACAAGTCGCCATCGAAGAAAGAGAACTGCCCACATACGAACTGTTCGACGAAGAGTACGTGGAACTCCAGGAAGAACTCGACGAAGAGATCGAAGAAGAGGAGCAAGGATCGCTCGAAGCACGCCTGCCCAAGCACAAGTACTGATCACTCAGCAGTGAGGGAGGCCGGCACACCCGTGCCGGCCAGTTTGTGCCTGACGAGCAGAGACCGAAGGGGGGACTGGTGACGATCACGACGGCGATGATCAAAGAACTTCGCGAACGAACCGGCGCGGGAATCATGGACGCGAAGCGCGCGCTGGAGGAAGCTGGTGGCGACATGGAACGAGCAGCTGAGATCCTGCGCCAGCAGGGGCTCGTCCGCGCTGCTCGCAAAGCTGGTCGCGCAACCGGTCAGGGGCTCGTTCACGCCTATATCCATGGTGGTGGACGGATCGGGGCACTGATCGAGGTCAACTGCGAGACGGATTTCGTCGCCCGAACTGACATTTTCAAGCAGCTCGTGCACGATTTGGCGATGCAGGTCGCTGCGACTGCTCCTCGCTATGTGTCCGTCGAGGACGTCCCACCGGATGTCCTGGAAGCGGGAATTGAGGAAGCCGGATCACGCGACAGGTTTCTCCAGCAAGTCGCCCTCCTCGCCCAGCCGTTCATCAAGGATCCCTCCAAAACAGTGGAAGAGGTCATCCAGGAAGCTATCGCACGGCTCGGTGAGAACATCCGCGTGCGACGCTTCGCGCGCTTCGAACTCGGTAGCGATGAGGCATGACGCGGGCGAGTGAACCGAACACACGAGCTCGATACCACCGGGTGCTTCTCAAAGTCTCCGGTGAAGCTCTCATGGGGGAAGAAGGTTACGGTATCGACCCCTCAGTGGTGGCGCGGCTCGCCGAAGAAATCGCGCGTGTGGCTGCGCGCGGCATCCAGGTGGCCATCGTCGTCGGCGGTGGGAACATCTGGCGCGGCCTTGCCGCCAGTGCCCGCGGCATGGATCGGGCGACCGCTGATTACATGGGCATGCTCGCGACGATCATCAATGCCTTGGCCCTGCAGGATGCGCTCGAACGCCAAGGCGTACCGACACGGGTGCAAACAGCGATCGAGATGCATCAGGTTGCAGAGCCGTATATCCGCCGCCGTGCCATCCGTCACATGGAGAAGGGGCGCATCGTCATCCTCGCAGGTGGAACAGGGAATCCCTACTTCACCACCGATACAGCCGCCGCACTGCGTGCTGTCGAACTCAATTGCGACGTTTTGTTGATGGGAAAATATCGGGTCGACGGCGTTTACGACGACGATCCGCGCCGGAATCCGCGGGCACGGAAGTATCGCGTGATCAGCCATCAAGAAGCACTCGAGCGGAATCTGCGCGTCATGGATCAATCCGCACTCGCTCTCTGCCGCGAGAACGATCTCCCGGTGATCGTCTTCGACTTGCTCACCCCAGGTAATATAGAGAAGGCAGCACTCGGTCACGAGGTCGGTACGCTCGTCTATTCCGGTGTCACGTCCTACGCCTGAAACGAGCGGTCGGTCATCGGAAGGAGTGATCGCGATGATCGACGAAATCTTGCGCGACGCCGAACAACGCATGAAGAAAAGCATCGAGCTGCTCCGGCAAGAGTTAGCCGGTATTCGCGCCGGACGAGCTGCACCGAGTTTGCTCGAGCACCTCGAGGTGAACTACTACGGGACTCCAATGCCACTCAATCAACTCGCGACGATCAGCGCACCCGAAGCTCGGCTGCTGGTCGTTCAGGTGTGGGATCGCAATGCGGTCAATGCAGTGGAAAAGGCCATTCGCCAGTCCGAACTCGGCCTCAACCCGTCCGTCGACGGACAGACATTGCGTATCCAGTTGCCTCCCTTGACAGAGGAACGCCGACGGCAACTCGTCAAGCTGGTCCATGAGGAGGTCGAGGAAACGAAGGTCGCGATCCGGAACATTCGTCGCGACGCTCTCGCTGACATCAAGGATCTCCTCAAGAACAAGGAGATCAGCGAGGATGACGAGCGACGAGCCGAGCAACGGCTCCAAGATCTCACCAACCGCTACATCGCAGAAGCCGACAAGCTCGGAAAGCAGAAAGAACATGACATTCTCGAAATCTGAGCAGTCACCGACTCCCGACCATCACGAAGCCGTATGCTCAGATCGTGTGCCTGTTCATGTCGCCATCATCATGGACGGGAACGGTCGCTGGGCTACCCAGCGTGG
>DAOTYK010000368.1:0-3941 GCA_034434855.1 Thermomicrobium sp. | reverse complement strand
CCGCTCTATTGGGTGGCGACCGGTGCGCTCAAGACGAACCAGGAGATCTACACCTTTCCACCGGTCTGGATACCCAGCGATCCGCAATGGGGGAACTTCGCCGAGGCGTGGCAGGCCGTTCCCTTCGGACGCTTCTTCGTCAACAGCATCGTGAGCACACTCGGGGCAGTGGCGCTCGAACTCCTCCTCGCGCTCCTCTCCGCCTATGCCCTCGTCTTCGTCCGCGCGCGGGGGAAGGGGCTGGTCTTCGCCGTCGTCATCGCGGCGCTGCTCGTCCCCGGGACCGTGACGCTGCTCCCCAACTATCTCACGGTGGCGCGTCTGGGGTGGATCAACACCTATCAGGGGCTGATCATCCCGGTCGCCGCTGTCGCCTTCGGCGTGTTTCTCTTCCGGCAACACTTCCTGACCCTACCGCGCGATCTCCTCGATGCAGCGCGGCTGGACGGCTGCGGGCATCTCGGGCTCCTGCGGCACGTCGTGGTGCCGCTCTCGCGGCCGGTGATGGTGACCTTTTTGGTGATCTACCTGGTGGCGCATTGGAACGACTTCCTCTGGCCGCTGGTCGTGACCAACCGGCTGGAGTGGCGCACGGTGCCGGTCGGCGTGGCCTATCTCTACCAGGTCGAGGGCGTGCAGAACTGGGGTCCCATCTTGGCCGGCACGGTCATGGCGCTGGTGCCGATGCTCGTCGTCTACGTGGTGGCCCAGCGCTGGATCGTCAAGGGAATCGGAGGTGGTGCGTTGAAGGGGTGACGCGCGGAGCGATCGACTCGACGAGTCGGTGAGATCGGAGATGGGTCTGAGGAGGACAGAGATGAACAAGAGCTTGACTCGACGACGACTGCTCGTTGCCCTCGGCGGCCTTTCCAGCGCGGCCTTGCTCGCAGCGTGCGGCGGGACGGAGGCGACGCCGACGCCAGCCCCGGCGGCGGGTAGCGCAGCCCAGCCGAGCCCCACACCTGCGGCAGCGGCGGCGAGCCCGACGGCGCCCGCAGTAGTGACGTCGCCCGGCTCGACGGTGAAAGTCGTCTACTGGGGCTCGTTCAGCGGAAACCTGGGTGAGGCCGAGCAGGGGATGGTCAAGCGGTTCAACGAGTCGCAGAAGGACGTGGTCGTCGATTACCAATACCAGGGGAACTACGAGGAAACGGCGCAGAAGCTGACCCAGGCGCTCGCGGCTGGGACCACGCCGGACATCGTGCTCCTCTCCGACGTGTGGTGGTTCAAGTTCTATCTCAACGACGTACTGCTGCCGCTGAATGACCTCTTCGCCGCCAACGGGATCGATACCAAGGACTACGTCGATCCGCTGATCGAGGAAGGGACGCGCAAGGGGGTCATCTACTGGGTGCCGTTCGCCCGCTCGACGCCGCTCTTCTACTACAACAAACAGATCTGGCAAGAGGCCGGGCTGCCCGATCGTGGCCCCAAGACCTGGGCCGAGTTCCTCGAGTGGGTGCCCAAGTTGGTCAAGAAAGAAGGGGACAAGACGACGCGCTATGCCTTTGCGCACCCGAGTGCGGCGTCCTACATCGCGTGGCTCTTCCAGCCGGTGGTCTGGCAGCACGGCGGACGGTACTCCGACCCGGACTTCACCATCCGCATCCAGGAGGATCCGGCGGTCGAGGCGGGGCGGCTCTACCTCGCGTCCGTGCGGGACGGCTGGGCGGTACCGACCAAGGACCTCAACGCCGAGTTCGTCAACGGCGGAGCCGCGGCGATGATGGCTTCGACTGCCGCATTGCGCGGCATCACCAATGCGGCCACGTTCCCGGTCGGGACCGCCTTCTTGCCGGAGGGACCGAAGGGGTTCGGCTGCTGCACCGGTGGGTCCGGCTTGGCGATCCTCAAGAACAAGCCGAAGGAGATCCAGGAAGCAGCCTTCAAGTACCTGGCCTTCGCGACCGACCCGGAGAACACCATGTGGTGGTCGCAGAACACGGGTTACATGCCGGTCCGCAAGTCGGCGACCGCCAGCCAAGAGATGCAGAACTTCTACAAGGAGAACCCGAACTTCAAGACCGCGGTCGAGCAGCTGCCCAAGACGCGCCAGCAAGATGCGGCGCGTGTCTGGATCCCGAACGGTGACCAGATCATCGGCAAGGGACTGGAGCGGGTGACCGTGCAACAGGAGGATCCGGCCGGTGTCTTCGCCGAGGTGGCCAAGACGCTCGAGCGGGAGGCCAAGCCGGTGGTCGAGCAGCTGAAGCGCCGCGAGGGATGACGGTTGGCGAGCCGGAGATCGCCCCATCCGGAACCTGGGCTCCTGCTGCAGCGGGAGCCCAGGTCTTTTCGGCGGGTGGCGATCGGTTACACAGGGCAGCGCGCTGCGTGCCAGGATCGGACGAGCGGGAATGCTGGACCGGTCCGCGCTGGCAGCATCGGGGGCGAGCGGTGCGGCGGGATGCCGAGTGGGGAGGCGCTCGCGGCGCGGTGGGAAACGGGCTCCGGAGCGCTGCATTCGTGGCGAGCGGCGGCTGGCGACCGGCTGCCGGATACGTCCGGTTCGGGAAGCGGGCGGCGTGGCCGGCGTGTCCTGACGGCCGCGGCGGCCCGGCAAGGGTCGAGCGGGGCGGGTTCAGTCGGCGGCGCGCGCTGCTGCGCAGTGGACACCGGGGGATCGGTCGGTGAGGACTGGGCGGTCAGGCCCAGGTGACGGCGACGACACGGCCCTGCTCATCGCAGCGGGCGATGCCCAGCTTGACCGGCTCGCTCCCAGTTGGATCGCGGGCGCGATCGGCGACGAGGTGCGGCAAGACCAGACGCGCGTTGTCGACCAGCGGGAGCGTGAGAAGATCGGCGGGAGCGACCCAGTGGAGCGTTCCCTCGCGACTCGCCGGGAGTGCGAGGGGGCTGGCGAGTTCGCCGGTGAAGTAGAGGAGCAGTTCCAGTTCGGCGCTTGCCGGACGGTGCTGCAGGAGCACGCGCCGCAGGACGAGCGGGGGCACAGTGTGGAGCGGCACTCCGGTCTCTTCGGCGAGCTCTCGCCGAGCAGCGCTGGCCAAGTCTGCCAGCTCGGCCGGCTCCACGCGTCCCCCGAGGCCGGTCCACTGGTCAGGGAACCGGTGGCGCCGGGCATGGCGGTGGAGGAGCAGGCACAGCTCACCGGCGAAGAGGACCGTCACCGTGAAGACTGTCAGTGCGTTCGGGGCAGGCATCGGCTCAACAGGAGGGGCCGGGCGGGAGCGAGCTCGCGGACTCGGCGAAGGGATCCCAGCGCAACGCCTCGTCGACCGAGTCGAACCAGGTGATGGCGGCGCTGTTGACCACGGCGATCACCGAGTCGCCCTGGAAGAAGTAGCGGAAGTAACCGGGCTCGATCGCCTGGACACCGGGGGCGCCGCGCAGGAGCTCGATCAGCTCCGGCTCATCAGGGGTGGCAACGAGTGTCTGGTCGGCGGCGCAATCAGCGTAGCGATTGGTCGCCAGATAAGTCAGTCCGGGAATCGGCGGGAGCGGCTCGGTATGCTCGACGATCCAGTACAAGGGTGGCTCGATCAGCCAGCCGAGGTCCTCGTCCGGTGGTACGCCGTCCCAGGTTTCGATTTCGCTCGTCATCCGTACCGTCCCGTCGCGTCGATCGGCGCGTCGGCCTGGTCTACCTGAGCATAGCACCCCGGTCGCTGCCTGCAAAGAGGGAAGATCGTACTCGGTATCTAGGACTTCTGTGCCGGAGCCGCACGACCCTGCTGGAACGGTCGGTCGGCCAGACCGGCTCGTCGAGCGGCGAGGCGATGGGAAAGGCGAGCGGTGGTACTGTTGGCAGGCGTCGCCGCTGTGCTGCCGTTCCCGAACTGGCCCGATCACGGCTGGCGCCTCCCGCTTTCCTCCTCGCGCCGGAGTGCTTGCAAGGCGAGTTTGGCCAGTCCACCGGCGACGTGGACGTTGTGCTCGCTGGGTTCCTCGCCGCGGAGGCGCTCCAGCACGGCTGCCTCGGG
>DAOTYK010000367.1:0-5741 GCA_034434855.1 Thermomicrobium sp. | reverse complement strand
GTGGGGCAGCGAGCACGAGGCGCCGCACCGCCCGATGCCGCGATGCAGCTGCCACCCGAGCGGAACCGCACTCGTTCCGTCGACGACTGCGCTCAGGACGTCCGCCACTGCCGACGGTGCCCGTGCCCGCTCGCGCTCTTCCCGGCTCGGTTGTGCGGGAGGCAGTGTTCCCCCTACGGAGATCGCTTTGCGGCCTCCGCGCAGCGCTGAGGAGCGCTATCGCCCGATGGAGAACAGCGTCTGTTCTGCCCAGCTACCACCAGGGAACGGGCATCCCTGGCCGCGCCCCGCCCGCAGCTGGAGACCCGTGCCGGGGATCCAGCAGTCGCTCCCCGATCTCCCGCACCCTCGGGTGTGGACTAGCGAGGGCTGCTCGGGCCGGTTGCGGATGCCGGTGTCGCGTCCAGAGGAGCTCCGCGGCTGCCTCGGCGAGCTCTGGTCGTGGATGCTGAACCAGTCTGGCCAGCAGCGGCGCGATCTCCGCTGTGGTAAGGACCTGACCCAATGCCCAGAGCGCGTCAGCGCGCACGTCGGCGGGTTCCTCCTCGGCGAACGCGAGCGCTGCTGCCCTCTCCCGAGCGCGCGCGTCGACGCGCAACGCCAGTCGCCAGGTTGCCCGGCGAGCCCGTCCGCTCCCATCGCGCGTCCAGCGCTGCCAGTCGGGCAAGAGCAATTCGGGCCACCGTCCCGCCGCGATCTCGACGGCCAGACCACGGACCACCTCGTCGCTGTCCGCCAGCGCGACGAGGAGCAGCGCTCGCTCGGCCCAGGGCGGCAGAACGATCTCCCGCGTTGGATCGGCGATGAGCACGGTCAGCACGAGTTCCCGCGCTCGCGTGTCGCCGCGGCGGAGCACGCGCAGGGCAGCCGAGACGAGGCTGGTGATCCCTTCTTCGGCCAAGCGCTCCCACAGCGCCAGTGCGGCGTTGCTCCCGGCGAGCCACTCCAGGTTCGCGGCGAGCGTTGCCTGAGCCGCTCGCTCGACCACCGTGCGCGTCGAGAAATCACGCTGCTCGGATCGGAAGTCGTCGCGAAACTCCAAGAGCAGATTGGCCAGCGTCGTCGCGCGCGGTCCTTCGAGGACGGGCAGGACGGCCCGCCGCAGCCAGCGTCGACCGCTCGCTGTGGTCAGGGCTGCCGTCCAGCTGGGCTCGCGGGTGTCATGTTCGCAGGCAGTCAGCGTCGGCTCGTTTCCGTTCGGCATCCTGGTCTGCGCCTCCAGTACAGGCTGAGTGTACCCGTTCCTGTCCTGCGACCCTTCATCCGTGACCGAACGATCCGGGGCAGAGACTGGTGTTTGGTACCATTCCGGCCAGGAAAGACGATACGCGACCAGCCGAGAGGAGTCCGCCTCATGTCGTCGTCTCGCGAGATCCCACCGCCTGGAGCGTCCCGAGCCGAGCGCGTGCCGCGTCGTGCGCAGCGCAAGTTGGAGGCCGAACGACGAGCGCGCCAGCGTCGTCTCTTGCTCGTCTTGGTCCCTGTCATCCTCGCAGTCGTCGCGGCCGGGATCGGCGTTTGGTGGAGCCAGCGCAGCGCTCGCGAGGTCGCCGCTGTCCAAATGCCCGATGTCTCCAAGTACACCAGCGTTCCTCGCGACGGTCGTGTCCTCGGCGACCCCAACGCTCCCGTGCACGTCATCGAGTGGGGTGACTACCAGTGCCCGGCCTGCAAGAGCTTCGAACAACGCTTCTTCCCCACCATTTTCGAGCAATACATCGCGACCGGCAAAGTGCGCTGGGAGTTCCGCGACTTCGCCTTCATCGGCAAGGAGTCGACCCGGGCAGCCGAGGCAGCGGCCTGTGCGCTCGATCAAGGGAAGTTCTGGGAGTTTCACGCTGCCCTCTATGCGAACCAGACCGGTGAGAATGTCGGCGCCTTCACCGATCGGCGCTTAGAAGAGATCGCCCGCGTTGCCGGCTTGGATGTGGGGAACTTCCGCTCCTGCCTCCGCGAGGGCAAGCACGCCGACGAGGTCCAGCAGATGGTGCGCGAAGCCCAATCGCTCGGCGTCCGCGCGACGCCGTCCTTCAGCGTGAACGGGAGCGCCCCCTTCACCATCCGCAGTTTGGGCGATCTCACCCAGCGCATCGAGGAGGCCTTGCCGTGAACGGTCGTCCTCGCTGGCAGCTGGCCTCGTTCGGTCTCGCACTGGCTGGAACGGGTGTGGCCGGCTATCTCACGCTCGTGGCCTACGATGAGTCGCTCCTCGTCTGTGGCCTCGGTGACTGTGCGACAGTGCAGAACAGTCCCTATGCCAAGCTGGGCGGTATTCCGATCGCCCTCTTGGGGCTGCTCATGTACCTCGTGCTGCTCGTCGTCGGCCTCGTGCGCTGGCGCTTCGTCCGCCAGGCCGAACTTCTCACCAGCGCCAGCACGAGCATCGCGCTCGCCGGAACCCTCTATTCCGGCTATCTCACCTACCTGGAACTCTTCGTCATCCATGCCATCTGCCAGTGGTGCGTCGCGAGCGCGGTGATCGTCACGCTGCTGCTCCTCGTCGAGGGGTGGGGACTGCGCCAGCTCCTACGCGATGGAACGTCCGCGCTCGTCTCCGCGCCCGTTCCGTCTCGCCAGCGGCGTCAGCAACCTGCGCCGTAACGGGCGAGCAGGCTCGCTCGGCTCATCCAGGCTCGACCAGGCCAGGCCCGCTCCCGGTAGCGTTCGGCCGTCCGCCAGCCTAGCGGATGGTAGATGGCGATCAAGCCGACGAAGAAGAAGCGCTGCAAGCGTGTGTACCAGGTCGGTGGGGCCGACTCGACCTGAAAGCCCAAACGCCGTCCAGCCCGGGCGAACAGCGTCACCCCAGTGAGCGCGTGCACCTCGCCCAGTTCGCCCCGCGCGATCCGGCATGCCAGCTCAGTCAGGTCCTCGCGTGCCAGGCGCAAGAGTTCCCAGGGCAGCGCGGCTCCTGCCAGCCACAGCCGGAGCAACCGCCGATTGTCGAAGTGGAGCTCGACGATGGGGTCACCCGACTCGATCCGCGTCCCGTCAGCCAGGATCGTCGTCGGCCCGCGGTAGCGCACGATACGGTAGCGAAAGAACCCCCCTGGCCGGACCAGCTGTGGTCGCCACACCAGATCCGTCAACCGCTCCCAGCCCAGCCAGATCGCCAAGAGGCCGATCGCTCGTCCGCCTCCTGCGCGGCCCAGACGGATCAGCCACCAGGGCAGCTCTTTCAATACCGCCAGTGCCGACCGACGCCGAGTTCGGCCAGGAGCCAGCGGAGAAAGGTGATCACCAGTCCCAGGCGGAGCGGCAGTCGACGCAGGCGACGGGGTGATGTGGCGATCCAACTCGTCGTCAAGTGGCAAACCGGCACGCCCCTTCCCTGGAGTCGCTGCAGGAACTCCCGATCCTCGGCGATTTCGAGCCGTTCGTCGAACCCACCCGCTCGCTCGAACCACGCCCGGCTACAGTACAACATCTGTGCTCGGATCCGAAAGAGCGTCTTGCCGAGTTCCATGAGGTCGAAGAACCAGCGATCGAGCCGATCAGTCGTCTCTGCGATGACGCGGACGCTTCCTGCCGGATAGCCGGTATGCCAGTGCGC
This sequence comes from Thermomicrobium sp., assembly GCA_034434855.1. GTDB lineage: Bacteria > Chloroflexota > Chloroflexia > Thermomicrobiales > Thermomicrobiaceae > Thermomicrobium. Next base: position 2,188 of record DAOTYK010000367.1, on the reverse strand, counting down.
GACGAGCTCGGCGGCGAGTGTCGGTGCCATCACCGAGTCGGCGTCCAGAAAGAGCAGGAGCGTCCCCTGGGCTGCTGTCGCTCCGCGGTTCTTCGCTCGGCTGCGCCCTGGCATGGGTTCCTGGAGCAGCACGATGCGGAGGGGCGCGAGTTCTCGCGCGACCTGGCGGACGACCGCCGCGGTTCCATCGCTCGAGGCGTTATCGACGACGATCGCCTCGAGCCGTTCCACGGGCCAGGCCTGCCGGGCGATGGAGCGCAGGGCACGAGCCACGAACGCTTCTTCGTTGCGGGCCGGAATGATCACCGAAATGTCGGTCGCCCCGGCCACGACCTGCACCACCTCAATAGGGCCAATCCTGGCCGATGCCAGCGAGCGCCGCCAACCATTGCAGTGCGGTCACCAGCAGTCCGAGGCGCAGCGGCCAGCGGTGCAGTCGCCGCGGCGATGTCGACACGCTGCTCTCGGTCACGAAGCCGACTCGAAAGTCGGCCGCTCGGATCCGCCGCAAGAGATCGTAGTCCTCAGCGACCCGCAGGCGCTCGTCGAAGCCGCCCACTGCCCAGAACACGTCCCGGCGGACAGCGCACAGCTGTGTCGGCACGCGCAGCCGCTCTTTCGCCCAGGTCGCCAGGAAGAAGAATGCCCGGTCGATCGGGTCGTTCGAGTCCGCAACCACCCGCAAGCGCGCGGCTGCCTCGCCGCGGTGCAGGTGCCCGAGTACAGCCGGGATCATGGTCGGTGCGAGGCGCGAGTCGGCATCCAAAAACAGGAGGACGCGTCCGTGAGCAGCTCGCGCGCCCCGGTTGCGTGCGCGGCTCACGCCTGGCTGTGGCTCGCTGAGGAGCCGTACGCGGAGCCGGGGAAACATCCGCTGGAATTCTCGTACCGCTGCGGGCGTCCCGTCGGTCGAACCGTTGTCGACGACGACCACTTCCAGTCGTTCCAATGGCCAGGCTTGCTCAGCGACCGAGGCGAGGGCCTGCCCGATCGTCTTCGCCTCGTTCCGGGCCGGGATAACGATCGTCACGTCAGGAGGAACGGATCGCCTCTCCATAGGTCAACGGAACTCCTCCTCTCTCGAGTTCCTGCGCCAGCTCCCGTAGAACCCGCTGGCAAACCGGAGAACGTGGCGCACCTTGGGGATGCAAGAAGACCGAGACCAGCTCCGCTCGCGTTCGCCAGGGTGCCAGCAGGCGCGCGCCCAGCTGGGCGAGTTCCTCGTGGCCTCGATTCGTCCCCATGAACCCCATCCACGGGGTGACGAGGCGCCGTCGCAACCGGACGTCGAGCAGGAACAGCATCTCCACCAGGTAGGGAAAGCCGAGTTCGCGGAGAAGATCCGGGAGTTCTGTCGTGTGGAGCCAGCCCGGTGGGCAGAAGCCGTGCGTCGGGAGTCCCAGTTCCTCCAGGATTTCGCGCCCCGCCAGGAGACGAGCCCGCTGCTCTTGCCATTCCAGGCTGACGAATTCGGCGACCTCCCGGGCGAAGAGCGCCGCGCGTGCCACGGTGATCGGGTCGCCTCGCCAACGCCCGGCCCGAGCGTGCGTGTAGCCGTGGAGCACGATTTCCGAACCGCTGGCGACTTCTTCCCGGAGGAGCTCCACCAGTTCCGGACAGCGCCTGAGATCGTCACGCCCGTCGTGAAACGGGATCACCAACAGACTGCGTGGACGCGCCCCGATCGCGTCCAACTGATGCAGCAGCCAGCGGATCTCCTCGCGATACTTCGGCGCGACATCGTGCACCGAGACGAGTACCCGACGCGCCATGCCCCTCCCCCTGTTCGCCCCATAGCATACGGCAGCTTCGGTCGTCCCTCGACGCGACGGCGTTCGCCACCTCGCCGACTGGCCGCTCGCCAGACGGTCTCCGGCGAGACCCGACGCGCTGCTCGTTTCCCCGGCCACTCGCGGACGCTCCCCGCGGAGCAGCGCTGGCTCACCTCCGTAGCGCGAGCGCCCTCCGAGCTGGCGAGCGTTCCCTTCCGGGGATGCGTCGACGAGCACGAGCGAGGGTGACGTGCCCTTTTGGTATGCTGCCAGAGCACGAAAGTCGTCGAACGGGAGGTCGCGCGCCATGTTCGTCCGCGGTCGCGAGTACCGGCGCGAGGAGATTCATCGCCAACTCGGTGGTCAGCGATCCAGCGGTATCGTGACCCCTCGCGCTGCACCAGTCGTCCTGCTCT
>DAOTYK010000366.1:0-3053 GCA_034434855.1 Thermomicrobium sp. | reverse complement strand
CATCCGCTCCACGGCGAGCCGGTGCGACTGGCGCGCCGCCCGAGCGGCTGGTGGCTCTGGCTCGGTGAGCGCTGGATCCCCATCAGGCGCGGTGGCCTCTACGAGCGGCTCGATCTCTGGTGGCCGGTGGAACGCCACCGTCGGACGATCTGGGTCGAACTGGCCGATGGCCAGCGGCTGCTGCTCGCCCGCGACCACCTCGCGCGCGATAGCGCGTCCGAACGACCGGCCTGGCGACTCGTCGGACGACTCGATTGAAGAGAGGAGCGCAGGATGGGTGCACCCTACGCCGAACTCCATGCCCATTCCTGTTTCTCGCTCCTCGACGCACCTTGCCAGCCCGAGCAACTGGTCGAACGAGCGGCTGAACTCGGTTACGAGCACCTGGCGCTCACTGACCACGATGCGCTGCACGGGGCCGTCCGCTTCGCTCGCGCAGCCGAGCGCGCCGGTCTCCATCCGGTGATCGGGGCTGAAGTGACGATGGAAGACGGGAGCCACCTCACGCTCCTCGCCGAGGACGAGCGCGGTTACGCGACGCTCGCGCGTCTCCTCTCGGCGGCGCGACTCGGTTGGCCGACACCCGAGGGGCCGGGCAGCGAGGACACTGCGCTCGCGGGCTCGCCCGCGCGGCGAGCGGTGGCGCTCCCCTGGCGCTGGCTCGTCGACTACCACGATGGCCTCATCGTCCTGACCGGTTGCCGTCAGGGCCCACTCGCACGCGCCCTGACAGAGGGGAATCGAGCGGGCGCACTCGCGCGTGCCGGCTGGCTCGCTCGCATCTTCGGTCCGGAGCGTTGCTTCGTCGAGCTCCAGGACCACGGGGAACGCGGCGATCGCGAACGTTGTGCCGAGCTGGCTGCGCTCGCGAACGCGACCGGCCTGCCGGTCGTCGCCACCGGGAACGTCCATTATCTCGACGAACAGGGCTGGCGTTTGCAGGACATCCTCGTCTGCATCCGCGAAGGTATCACGGTCGATCTGCCCCATCCGGCCCGCAAGACATCGGCAGCGTACCGGCTCGTCGCACCAGCGACGATGGCGCGACGGTTCCGCTCCCTGCCGGGGGCTCTCGCGAACACGCTCCGTATCGCTGAACGCTGCCAGGTCTCGCTCGATTTCCGGCAGGTGCGTTTCCCACCCTTGCCCCATCTCGTACCACCCGGCGAGACGCCCATGCAGGTCTTGCGGCGCCAGGCGTACGAGGGAGCGCAGCGACGCTATGGCCAGCTCAGCGAGCCGGTCGTGCGCCAGCTCGAGCACGAACTCGGCGTCATCGAACGACTCGGCGTCGCCGAGTTCTTTCTCATTTGTGCCGATCTCGCCAATCGCTTCCGTGGCCGAGGTCGCGGCTCAGCAGCCGATTCGCTCGTCGCCTATTGCCTCGGCATCACCCAGGTCGATCCCCTGGCCCATCGCTTGCTCTTCGAGCGCTTCCTCAACGAGGAACGCCCCTCGATGCCGGATATCGATATCGATTTCGGCCTCGACGATCGCGAGCGAGCGATCGCGTACGTCTACGCGACCTACGGGATCGAGCACGCGGCGATGGTTTGCAATTACGTCACGTTCCAGGCTCGCAGTGCCATCCGCGATCTGGGGCGCGTCCTCGCGCTTCCCACGGAGATCGTCGACGAGTTAGCCAAGAGCCAGGGGCGACTCGGCGAGCCGCTTGCGGTACTCGCCCGCGCGCTGGCGCCTCGCCTCTCGCCCGACCTCCGTCGCCGACTCGCCTGGCTGGTGCGCTTGGCCCCACAGCTCGAGGACATCCCTCGTCATCTTTCCGTCCACGTCGGGGGAATGGTGATCGCCGGCCGGCCGGTCGTCGAGCTCACCACCGTCGAGCCATCGCGCATGCCTGGCCGTGTCGTGCTCGGCTGGGACAAGCGGGACATCGAGGAGGCTGGACTCATCAAGACCGACGTGCTCTGCGTCCGGGCGATTTCGGTCGTCCACCAGGCGCTCGAGCTCATCGAGCAGGCGAGCGGTGTCCGCATCGATCTCGAGCGGTTACCGCTCGACGATCCGGCCGTCTATCGTCTGCTGCAGACGGCCGATACGATCGGCACGTATCAGGTCGAGAGTCGTGCCCAGCAGCAGAGCTTGCCGCGAACGCACCCCGAACGGTTCGAAGACCTGATCGCCCAGGTCGCGATCATCCGGCCAGGCCCGATCCAAGGCGGGATGGTCCATCCCTACATCCGGCGAAGACGCGGGCTGGAGCCGGTCCGCTATCTCCACCCTAAGCTCGAGCCGATCCTGCGCGAGACGCTCGGCGTCATCCTCTACCAGGAACAGGTCCTCGAGGTCGCCATGGCGATCGCCGGGATGACGGCTGGGCAAGCCGATGCGTTCCGCCGGGCGATGGGGAGCAAGCGCTCGCGCGCCGCGATGGAGGCACTGCGCGGCGATTTCCTGGCCGGCGCTGAGCGGAACGGGGTTGCGCGTCGGGTAGCCGAGCGGATCTTCGAGCAGATCGCTGCCTTTGCCGAATACGGCTTCTGCAAGAGTCATGCCGCTGCACTCGCTCGCACGGCCTACGAGACACTCTGGCTCCGCGCCCATTATCCGGCAGCCCTGCTCTGTGCGCTCCTCGACAATCAGCCGATGGGCTTCTATGCACCGGAGGTGTTGATCTGGGACGCGCTGCGACGCGGTATCCACGTGCTCCCACCGGATGTCACGATGAGCGCGGTAGGCATGACACTCGCGGGCGATCCGGTTCGGGGACCGGTGCGACTCGGTCTCGCCGCCGTGCGGAGCGTGGGGCGTACGGCCGCCGAGCGGATCGTCGCCGCGCGGAGCGAGGAGCCCTTCCGGGATGCCGCGGACGTCGTCCGCCGGGCGCAACTCACCCCCGAGCAAGTCGAGGCACTCGTCCTCGTCGGCGCGTTCGATCGGCTGGCACCTGGTCGCAGCCGGCGCGAACTCTTGTGGGATCTCCTCGCCGTCGCAACCGAGCGCCCAGAGTGTCCTCGCCTCCTCGACCTTGCCGAACCGACGGTCGAGCTGCCCGAGCTCGACACAGTCGAGCAGACCTTCCTCGACTACGC
>DAOTYK010000365.1:0-12031 GCA_034434855.1 Thermomicrobium sp. | reverse complement strand
TATCCTGACCGCGTCGCGGCGCGCCTCACATTCGATGCGGTACTCGCTCGCCGGATCTACGCCGGGGCTGATGTCGTCCTCTTGCCATCGCGCTTCGAGCCGTGCGGACTCGGCCAACTGCTCGGCTTGCGGTACGGAGCGATACCGATCGTCCGGCGAACCGGTGGACTCGCCGATACCGTGGTGGAGTGGGACGGTCAGCGAGGGAACGGTTTCCTTTTTGACGAACCGAACCCGAGTGCTCTGCTGGAGGCGATCGAGCGCGCGCGAGCCGTGTACCGAGAGCCTGCGCGCTGGTGGCGACTCGTCCGGTCCGCCATGTCGTGCGACGTCAGTTGGGAGCAACCGGCGGAGGAATACCTCGCAGTGTACGAGCGTGTCGCGGCGCTGCGGCGGACCGGCGCGCTCGAGACAGTCCGCTGAGGAGGAAGGGGAGACGGATGGCCTGTTCCAGCGATGGAGTGCCGAGCAGTGTCAGCCAGCGATCGATTCTCTGGCTGCTCGAGGTGATCGAGACGCTGGAGCCGGCGCTGCAGCAGGCGTTCCGCGACCTGTTCGATGTCGACGTCACGGTCGGGGAACTGGTCCTTCCCGATCACATGCGGAAGTGGGTGGAGCGCTACTTCGGATCCCCGGAAGCGGTGCTGCGGCAGCGGATCGTCAAAGTCACCAACCGGTGGACGCTCGACGCGACGCTGTTCAACGAATTGCGGGCGCGCCGGCCGCTGGAGGCGCGGATTCCCGTCGAACTGGCTGACGAACTGGCTCGCACCGCGCCCGATCCTTTCTGTGAACCGGAGTACAACACGCCCGAGGATGTCTTCGGGCGTATCCGAGGCCGCTCCGTCATGACCGCGAGCAACATCGCCAAGTACGATGGCCTGCATGGAGTCATCATTTTCCGCGAGCACGATCCCTTGGCTTTCGATGAACCGTTGGTGCGGGAGATGGTCGAGGTAGCGCGTGAGTGGTTCGCGCGAGCGCACCAGGTCGATTCCGCTGCGGTCTATCCCTTCTTCATGTGGAATTGCCTCTGGAAGAGCGGCGCATCGATCCCTCACGGACATGCGCAGGTCAGTCTTACCCGAGGGATGCACTACGGAAAGGTGGAGCGTGAGCGGCGTGCCGCGGTGCGTTACAGGACCGAAATCGGGCGTGGGTACTTCGATGATCTGTATCGGATTCATCAAGCGCTCGGCCTGGGTAAGTCGATCAACGGTATCCGGGTGTACGCGAGTCTCACGCCGCTCAAAGAGAAAGAGACTGTCCTCTTGGCTACTGCTTTCGACGACGACCTCGCCCGAGTCATGAATCGGGTAGTCCGTTGCCTCGTCGACGACCTCAACGTGACGTCATTCAACCTCGTCGCGTGGCTGCCGCCGCTGGTTCCGACTGCCGAGGACTGGTCGGAGATGCCGGTGGTCGTCCGTGTCGTTGACCGAGGTGACCCGCTTTCGCGGACGTCCGATTTCGGGGCGATGGAGCTCTATGCAGCCAGCGTGGTGGCGAGCGATCCGTTTCGCGTAGCCGAAGCGCTGTGGCGCTGCCTCGGCTGAGCATGCTCGGAGGGTGCTGCCTCGCGAATGCCTGGACATGGGGTGCGCTCTTCCATCGACGTCGATGGATTCATGCGCATGGAGCGACGTGCGCAGCGGTCGTTGCTGTCTCGCGCGACGTGTGTCGACGCCTCTCGTTGCTCGCTCGGGGGAGTGACGAGCGACTCGAGCCGATGCTCCCCCAAGCGGGACGCTGCGACTTGCACTGAAGCGGGGTCGCGGCGATACTGGTTGGCGCAGCGGTTCTCGTCGTCGACATGGCACGGAGCGATCGGTGCCGGAGAGAGCTTTGTGGGGGAGCGAGCAGTTGGGAGCGGCGCGACACCATCTTGCTCGGGTGGCAGGTGGTGCAGACGGTGTCACGCACGATTGACATCGTCGATGATGCGACATAGAATGGCGCCGTTCGCGGATGCCGGACGGGGGTCGCGCGGCCGAATCGTTCGTCGTTAAGGAGGAGGTGAGACGAATGGTGAGTCAGTTCGCAGGGGCTGGTGAAGGTGGAGTGAAGCGTGAGGGGGGTGAAACGATGGAAACGTTGCGGGAACTCGAAGCGGCAGCGCGTTCAGGACAGCTCAGCCGGCGTGACGTACTCAAACGCGCGGCTGCGTTGGGTGCGAGTGCACCGGTGATCGCGAGCCTACTCGCGGCGTGTGCGCGTCAGGAAGCGACACCGACGCCAGCTCCAGCCGCGCAGACACCGGGTGCGGCGACCCCAGCGCCTGCAGCTAGCCCGACGGCGGCAGCGAGCCCGACTCCGGCACCGGCCGCTCAACGTGGGCAGGGCGGACTGGTCAAGCTCCTCTGGTGGCAGGCACCGACGATCCTGAATCCGCACTTGGCGCAGGGAACCAAGGACTTCGATGCCTCGCGCATCGTGCTCGAGCCGCTGGCAGACGTGAATGACAAGGGTGAACTCGTGCCGGTTTTGGCAGAGGAAATTCCCTCGGTCGAGAACGGTGGAGTGAGCCAGGACGCGAAGTCGGTAACCTGGAAGCTCAAGAAGGGCGTGAAGTGGTCGGATGGCCAGCCGTTCACGTCCAAGGACGTCAAGTTCACCTATGAGTACGTCATCGACGAGAAGACGACAGCGACGACTGTCTCCAACTACACGGTAATCGAGTCGATCGAAACGCCGGATGACTATACGGTCGTCATTCGCTTCAAAGATCCGAATCCAGCCTGGATGAACGTCTTCGTCGGGCCGTATGGGATGATTCTGCCGCAGCACATCCTCAAGGACTATGTCGGCGAGAAGGCACGCACGGCCCCGTTCAATCTCAATCCGATCGGTACTGGTCCGTTCAAGGTCAAGGAGTTCAAGCCGGGTGATGTCGTCGTCTATGAGATGAACGAGAATTTCCGTGAACCCGACAAGCCGTACTTCTCCCAAGTCGAGATGAAGGGTGGTGGCGACGCGACCACAGCAGCACGTGCCGTGCTGCAGACCGGTGAGGTCGACTACGCCTGGAACCTGCAGGTCGAGGCACAGGTGCTCGACCAGCTGGAAAAGGCTGGTGTCGGTGTCGTCGAGGTGATCGAAGGAGTCAATGTCGAGCGGATCCTGGTGAACATGACCGACCCGCGCAAAGAGGTCGATGGCGAGCGCTCGAAGCTGGGTGTGCCGCATCCTTGGCAATCTGATCTGCGGGTGCGGCAGGCCTATGCGCTGGCGTGCCAGCGCGACGTCATCGCCAACACGCTGTATGGGCGAGCTGGGAAAGCCACTTCGAACATCCTGGTGGCGCCCGAGCGCTTCGTCTCCAAGAACACCTCCTGGAAGTTCGACCTCGATGCGGCGGCGAAGCTGCTCGACGAGGCCGGCTGGACCAAGGGTCCGGATGGAGTCCGACAGAAAGACGGTGTCCGGATGGAGATCGTGTATCAGACGTCGATCAATCCGGTTCGCCAGAAGACGCAAGAGATCATCAAGAGTGCCTTCGAGAAACTCGGGATCAAGGTCGAGCTCAAGTCGATCGAGGCATCGGTGTTCTTCTCGTCCGATCCGGGCAATCCGGACACCTATGCACACTTCTATACGGACATCGAGATGTTCACGAACGGTCCGTCATCGACCTATCCGATCGATTACATGGTTTCGTGGTACGGCAAACCCGAGAATATTGCGCAGAAGGCCAACAACTGGTCCGGGAACAATATCGAGCGCTGGCAGAACGAGGAGTACGATAAGTTGTACGAGCAAGCGCTCGTCGAGCTCGATCCGAAGAAGCAGGAAGAGCTCTTCATCAAGATGAACGATCTGGTGGTGAACAACGTGGTGGTGATTCCGCTGGTGCACCGCAACAGCGTGAGCGGTCGAAAGAAGGATTTGACCGGCCTCGAACTCTCCCGCTGGACCGACGAGACGTGGAACATCGCGAACTGGCGACGGTCGAGCTAGCGAGGGCGGTGGGGACGGGGTGAGCGCTCCCCGTCCCTCTTTTTCTCTGGCAGGGGTGAGGAGCACAGGATGACGCAGTACCTGATCCGGCGGATCTTGATCTCGATTCCGACCCTCGTCGCGATCAGCATCGTCATCTTCACGATTCTGGCACTGGCGCCCGGTGATCCACTCTCCGAGTTGGCGATGAACCCGGCGGTGCCGCCCGAGGTGCGCCAACGGATCCGGCAGAGCATGGGCTTGGACGACCCCATACCGGTTCGCTACGTCAAATGGGCGTCGTCGATGCTGCGCGGCGACTTCGGATATTCGTTCCGCTCCAAGTCGCCAGTGAGCGATCTCATTCGCCAGCGTCTGCCGACCACGCTCTACGTGATCGGCACGGCCTACCTGGTGTCGGTCCTCATCGCGATACCGGTCGGGGTACTCTCGGCGGTCCGACAGTACTCGATCTTCGACAATATCGCGACTACTCTGGCGTTCATCGGCTTTTCGCTTCCCACCTTCGTGACCGGTATCTTGTTCATTCTCGTCTTCAGCGTGAAACTGGGTTGGTTACCGATGATCTATCGCACCACCATCGAGGTCGAGGGGCTGGCCGGGTTATGGATGAAGATCAAGCAGGCATTGATGCCGATCGCGGTGCTGGGACTGTTCGAGACTGCAGCGCTGACGCGGTACACCCGAGCGGCCATGCTCGAGACGATTCATCAGGACTACGTGCGCACGGCACGCGCCAAGGGGTTGAGCGAACGCGTCGTGATCATGCGACACGCGATGCGTAATGCGCTGATTCCGGTGGTCACGATCGTTGCGTTGAGCATTCCCGGCATCTTCACCGGGGCGGTCATCACTGAGCAGATCTTTCGCGTTCCCGGTATGGGCTCGCTCTTGATCAGCGCGATTCGCGACAACGATACACCGGTGATCATGGCGATCACGATCATCTTCTCCGCGCTCGTCGTGTTGTTCAACTTGATCGCTGATATTTTGTACGGGGTGCTCGATCCGCGGATCAAGTACGAGTGAGTGGCCGCGACGGAGGGTAAAGCGATGTCCGAAGCGACCGAGCAGCGCAGGCTAGAGACCGCGGCACGCACGGTCGGGCCACCCGTGGTACTGCCGACACGCAAGCCGCGCTCGCTCTGGAGCGATGCGTGGCGGCAGTTTCGGCACCACCGGCTGGCGCTTGCTGGTAGCGTCGTGCTGGTCTTCATGGTGGTGGCCACGCTCATCGGCCCCGTCTTGTGGCCGATCCCGTGGAATACGTTCGATATGGCGGAAGCCCTGCAAGGGCCGTCGCTCCGGCATCCCTTCGGCACGACCGACCTCGGCCATGACATCTTCGCGCGTATCCTCTGGGGCGGGCGGATCTCGATCGCAGTGGGCATCGTCGCCATGCTGGTCGCAGTGACGCTGGGAACCCTCATCGGTGCGATCGCGGGATATTTCGGGGGAATTCTCGATTCTTTCTTGATGCGGATGACGGACATGTTCATCTCGATCCCGAGCCTCCCGTTGCTTCTCTTGATCACTTACCTTTTCCAGGATCGGATGAAGGCACTTTTCGGTGTCGAACTGGGCATGTTCCTTCTCATCGTCCTCGTCATCGGCGGGTTGAACTGGATGCCGGTGGCGCGCCTGGTGCGTGCCTCGTTCCTTTCGCTCAAGCAGAAAGAGTTCGTCGAGGCCGCTCACTGCATCGGTGTCGGAACTGGCGGCATCATCTTCCGCCATATCTTGCCGAACACGCTCAGCCCGGTGATCGTCGCAGCGACGCTCGGAGTCGCACAAGCGATCATCACCGAGTCGGCCCTCTCCTTCCTCGGACTCGGTTTCCCGCCCGACATCCCGACGTGGGGCCGCATGCTGTACGATGGAATCAATTGGATCGAGTTCGCACCATGGATGGTTCTCTTCCCCGGTGCGGCGATTTTCCTGACCGTACTGAGTATCAACTACGTCGGTGATGGACTCCGGGACGCGCTCGATCCACGGCGCATGTTCGCGATCTGAGGGGTAGCATGGCGACGCGTGGTCAGGCGAGCGCACGGGACGAAACGGTGGGTGCGCTCGCTCAGATGACTCTCGTCTGTGACCGTTGTGGTGCGAGGTCAGAGCCTGCCGGGTCACCGGGGCGCTGCCAGTGTGGTGGGCTCCTTCATGTGGAATTTCCACGCGCTGAGGTGCTCGAGCGAGCCATCTTCGATGCCCGCTTGGCGAGTTGGCAGGCGCTCGATCGGAGCGGCGTTTGGCGGTACCGGGAGTTGCTGCCGCCGCTGCCCGCCGCCGCTATCGTGACGCGTCCGGAAGGCAATACCGCTCTGTACCGGCATCCCCAGCTCACCGACTGGACGGGATGCGCTGAGCTCTTCCTCAAGCACGAGGGGGAAAATCCGACCGGCTCGTTCAAGGACCGGGGGATGACGGTCGCGATTTCTCATGCCAGGACGATCGGTGCTCAGGCGGTCGCCTGTGCCTCGACTGGAAACACGGCCGCCTCGGTTGCGGCCTATGCAGCTCTGGCGGGTCTTCCCAGCGTGGTGTTCCTCCCTGCGGGAAAGATCGCGGCTGGGAAGCTGGGCCAGGCGATCGCGTATGGAGCACGGATCGTCCAGGTGGAGGGCGACTTCGATGCGGCCATGCGCCTGGTCGAGGAGGCGACTCGGGAACTCGGGCTCTACCTGCTCAATTCGGTGAACCCGTTCCGCTTGGAGGGGCAAAAGACGATCGTGTTCGAGCTGTTGCATCAGCTCGGCTGGAGCGTCCCGGACTGGATCGTGCTGCCCGGCGGTAATCTCGGCAACACCGCGGCCTTCGGAGCGGCGCTAGCCCAGTTGCGCGACTGGGGATGGATCGATCGCCTGCCGCGCCTGGCAGTGATCCAAGCCGCGGGGGCTGCGCCGTTTTACGCTGCATACCGGAGCGGATTCCGAGAGTTTCGTCCCGTCGCCGCTGAGACGGTCGCGACGGCGATCCGGATCGGAAATCCCGTGAGTTATGAGCGTGCTCGCCGCGCGATCGAGCTGACCAACGGTCTCGTGGACACGGTCAGCGACGAGGAGATCCTGGAAGCGAAGGCACGCGTCGATCGAACGGGCATCGGTTGCGAACCGGCGTCAGCTGCCTCGGTCGCCGGCGTTCGCAAGCTCGTCGCGCGAGGGGTCATTCGGCCGAGTGATCGAGTGGTGGCGATTCTCACTGGTCATGTCTTGAAGGATCCGGATGCGGTGTTGGCGTATCATCTCGAGGGGCCTCCACGACCTCTCGCGAACCGGCCAGTCACGATCGAGCCCACCCTCGACGCATTAGCAGGAGTATTGGCTCGTGCGTTGTGAAGTGCATGTCCCTGCTTCGAGTGCCAACCTCGGCCCCGGTTTCGACGTGCTGGCGGTAGCCCTCGGCCGCTATCTTTCGGCTCGCTACGAGCCGGAAGGGACGATCGGCGAGCTTCGTGTGATCGTTCGACCAGAACTCCACGTCGGGCGAAACCTCGTCGCCGAGGCGATGCGCTATTACGCGTCGTGTACGGGTCGTTCGCTCCCTGGTGGCACGCTTACCGTCGACTCCGACATTCCCGTGGCTCGGGGGTTGGGGAGTTCGGCGGCCGCGATCGTGGCTGGATTAGTTCTCGCCAATCACCTGTGCGGGGAGCCGCTCGGGCGCTCGGAATTGTTCCGCATGGCGTGCGAGCTCGAAGGTCATGGCGACAACGTCGGTGCAGCGCTCTTCGGCGGGGTCGTGCTCGCGGTCGATGGCGAGGAAGGTCCCCAGGCAGTTGCGGTACCGGTGGATTTCCCGCTCGTGGCGGTCGTCTTGGTACCGGATGCTCTCGGCTACACGAGCGATGCGCGTGCCGTCCTGCCGCGACGGGTGCGCCGAGTCACTGCTGTGCGGACAGCAGCGCGCACCGCGCTTTTGGTCCTGGCTCTGGCGACTGGGCAGCCGGACCTTTTGCGGACAGCGATGGCCGACGAGCTGCATCAACCGTATCGCGCGGTGTTGTACCCGCATCTCGAGGAGGCGATCGATCTCGCGCTGGTAGCTGGCGCCTACGGTGCAGCGCTGTCCGGAGCGGGACCCTCAGTGCTCGCGTTCTGCTCTCCGGAGCGGGCGTCGGCGGTGCAGAGGGCGTTCGCGGACCTCATGGCGCGACGCGCGATGGGCGGGGAAGCACTCGTGCTACCGATCGATCGGCATGGTGCACGGATTCTCCGCGCCGACGAACGCGATCCGGTAACCGCGCCCGAAGCGATTTCCAGCCATCCCGAGTGAGGAGCCGTACGATTTCCTTTGTTGCGGCTTCGTTTCGGTGAACGGAGTGCCCCCTCGTCCGGAGTCGCATCGCCGGGTGCTCGACTCGTTCGACTGGGGTCTTGAGGCGCGTGTGCAGCGATCGGCATCAGTGGAATCGCGTTGCGCGAGATCGCAGCCCGTACTATACTCTTTCCGTCAAGACATAACGAGAAAGCCCGGCCTCCGTCGAGGGGAAACGGAGGTGAGCCATGGAGATCGGAACCTTCTTACTGATGCTGGCGCTGAGCTATGGGTTCGGTGTCCTCTGGTACGATCTTCTTCCCGGTCGCTTGCCGGAGCGGGTATGGCGCGTTGCGGCCTATCCGTTTCTCGGGATCTGGGTCGCGGAACAGCTCCCGGCGTTCGGGCCGACCTTCGGTGGTATCCACTTGATCCATGCGGCGGTCGGTTCACTCGTCGCGGTCCTCGTCGACTGGATGATCAATCAAGCACGGCGACCAGCGATCGTGCAGGAGTTCGAGGCACGAGCGGCGTGAGCGCGGAGTGAGCCGGGCTTTCTCGTGAGATGGGCCCTGGAGCATCCCTCCGGGGCTCGTCTGGTATACTCGCCTTGCTCGCGGTCCAGCGGCCGCGTTGCTGTGGATGTCGTCCTTTCCGCGCTGTGACCGCCCGGATACGGCAACGGTCCGGTCGTTGCGTCCAGCGCGAACCCGAGGAAAGGAGAGAAACGTTGCCGCGCTATGAACCTGAACCTCGCCCGTACGAGCTGATGGTGCTTCTGCGCCCCGATCTGGCTGACGATCGGTTGGAAGCAGCTCTCGAGCGGATTCGCAACACGGTTGTCGAGCAAGGCGGGACGATCACATTCGAGAAGCGCGATACGCCGTGGGGACGCCGCCGGCTGGCATACCCGATCCGGAAATTCCAGGAAGCGTTTTATGTCCTCTTCCAACTCGTCTGCGCGCCGCGCGCGGTTCGGGAGATCGAGCGGGAGCTGCGGTTGAACGAGCAAGTCCTACGGCATCTGATGGTTCGTCTGGACGAATGAGTGGTCCGGCGTGGACCGGAGCCCGGGGGTGTGCGATGTCTCGTGGACTCAATCGAATCGAACTCATCGGGAATGTCGGCCGCGACCCCGAGATGCGGTATACACCGGCAGGGGCTCCGGTCACCGAGTTCTCGCTCGCAGTCAACTCGATGCGCCGCGGTGGCGAAGGCGGACAGCCGATCGAGGAAACCGATTGGTTTCGGGTGATCTGCTGGAACCGATTGGCGGAGATCGCTGACCAGTACATCCGCAAGGGCACCAAGGTGTATGTTGCCGGCCGACTCCGCGTCCGCCGCTACACCGGGAACGACGGAGTCGAGCGGACTGTCGTCGAAGTGATCGCCCGAGACCTTCTGCTGCTGAGCCCGCGTGCGCCGGAAGCACCAGCGACGGTACCGCCAGGCATCAGCGAAGAAGAACCAGTACTTCCTGATGTGAATGCGGATTTCCCGCTGGACGACGATCCGTGGAACGATCAGGTTCCGTTCTGAAACTGTTCGAGGAGTGAGGGAACGATGGCCGAAGAACTCGAACCGATGACGGCGGATGATGGTGCGACCGAGCAGGCAGCGGAAGCGACCGGAGAGCCCGCACGCCCCGCTCGCTCGGCAGCGACCCGCTACTATCCGCGCAAGAAGGTCTGCTCCTTCTGCATGGACGGTATCAAGAAGATAGACTACAAGGATTTTGGTCGTCTTCGGCGATATCTGTCGCCGCAGGCGAAGATCGAGCCGCGTCGCGCAACCGGAACATGTGCCAAGCACCAGCGGCAGCTGGCGCGCGCCATCAAGCGAGCACGGCATCTCGCGCTCCTGCCCTTCGTGCCGGAACGATAACGTTCGTCAGCTGACTCCTCATTTTAGGGTCGCGTCGAGGCAGGAACGCTGCGAGGTGCGAGATGCTCGAGCGGGTGAGGCGGCTCTTTCCCCGCCGATGGGGGGATCGCCGGGAGCGAACGCGTCGACGGGTTCCTCGTCGCGAGCGGGAACGGGTACAGGAGCGGGCCGCAGTCATCGGTGTGTCGGTCGTGCTGCTGCTCGTCGCTGGGTTGCTCGGCGGCGGAGCGATCTACCAGTATTGGTACCTGCCGCGCCAAGTCGTTGTCGAAGTCAACGGTGAGCCGATCACCCGCGCCGACTACTGGAAGATGCGGCGCCTGGAACTCTTGAATCAGATCAGTCAATACCAACAGCTCGCTGATCTCATGAGCGGCCAGCAGAGCGTCCAGTACCAACAGCTCGCTGACCAGGCTCGTCAGCAGCTGCAGACTGTGGAGAGCGATCCGATCAATCAGGCAACGGTCGAGCAAATGATCGATGACCGCCTGGTGCTTCAGCGCATGGGTCAACTCGGCATCGCACTCGACGAGCGAGAGGTGGAGGAGTATACCGTCAGCCTGTTCAGCAGTGTTCCCCTGCTCACGCCGACGCCGACACTCGGGATCGATCCGACCGCTGCGGTCTGGGCGACGGCGACAGCCGCTGTAACGCCGACCCCGCTTCCGACACCGACCCCGGAGCCCGGGGACACTCCGACGCCGCAGGTGACCGCGACGCCAACGCCGAGTGAAACGCCGACACCGACGCCGACGGTCCCACCTGAGGAAGCGCGGGCGACGGCGACAGCGCTCATGGGGGAGTATCAGAAGAACGTGCTCGAACGAGCTGGCCTCTCTCTGGCTGACTTCCAGCGATTGGTCGTGCGGCCGATGCTGGCACGGGAGAAAGTACAGCGTGTCCTGGAAGAGCGGATTCCGTTACGAGCCGAGCAGATCCACGCTGCACACATTTTGCTGGCGACTCGCGAGTCCGCAGAGCAGGCGCTAGCCGATATCCGGGGTGGCGCTGACTTCGCGACGATCGCTCGCGAGCGATCGATCGACAGTGATACCGCAGCGAACGGTGGAGACCTGGGGTGGTTGCCGCGCGGCTATATGCCGAGCGCGTTCGACGAGGTGGCCTTCGCTCTCGCACCCGGAGAGGTCAGCGACCCAGTGCAGACCGAGTACGGTTGGCACATCGTCAAGGTGCTGGAGCGTGATCCTGATCGGCCCTTGAGCGTCCGCATGGTGCAGGCGATGCGGGGGCAAGCTTTGAGCCGCTGGCTCGACGAGCAACGTCGAACCTCGACGATTCGCTGGCATCTCGGGCTGACTCCGCTACCCACGCCAGCTGTCCAGCCGTTCGTGGCCCCACCGGACGCGCCGCCGACTCCGACCCCGACTCCAACTCCAACGACCGTGCCGGAAACACCGACCGTAGAGGTATTGCCGACCGGGACGCCACTGCCATAATGGTCGAGTGAGCATTGTCCGGCTGGCCGCTCGACGTGGGAAATCGAGGAGGCCCGCGGAATGCAGGGTCGAGCATTGGTGAGGTACCGCGCGCGGGCTGCTCCATCAGCAGGTGGGTTGATCGGTCTCGCTCTGGTGGTCGTCTTCGCCGCGACGACCGTCCTGGCTCTGCTTAGCCTGCTCGGTGTGACACCGTCGACGATAAGCCACCAGGTCCTCTGGCTGGTCTTCTTGATCAGCGGTGCGGCAACCGTTTTGCTCATTTACCTGGTCATCGGGTATTTCTCGATCGGGTATGACGTGATGGGCGAAACGGTTCGGATTCGCTGGGGTGGTCGAGTCGACGAGGTTCGCATCGATCGTCTCACCTATGCCGGGCCAGCAGCAGCGGTGCTCGGCAGTTCGATCCCGAACTGGCAGCCCTTCTGGCCCGGCTATTATGTGGGACGCCTGCGGACACCGTTGGGGCCGGTCCG
>DAOTYK010000364.1:0-2875 GCA_034434855.1 Thermomicrobium sp. | reverse complement strand
TCGGTGATTACGGGGATCTTGTTCCTCCTTTCGATGCCGTTCTGGCCGGTCGTCGGGATCGTCCCGGCCCAAGCGACGGCACCGGCGCTGATCGTCGTCGGCTGGATGATGATGGGTGTGCTCAGTCGAGCCGAGGCCGAGGCCGAGGGGAAGCCGTCGCGTGTGCAGGTGGGTGGTATCGACTTCGCCAATATCGAAGTCGGACTCCCGGTCACCATGACCATGCTGATGATGCCCTTCACGTACAGTATCACCGATGGCATCGGTGCGGGCTTCATCACTTGGACGCTCATCAAGGTCTTCCGCGGCAAGTTCCGCGAGGTGCACCCGGTTCTCTACGTGGTGAGCGCGGCCTTCGTCATCTACTTCTTGCGCCATGCCTTGGGCTTGGTCGTCTAGGTCGGGACTCACGCAGCGAAGCTGTGCCGGGCCGCCTGGATGACCAGGACGAGGAAGGCCAGGGCGACTGCATAGGCGCCGAGCACCGCGGCGAGCGTCCAAGCTAAAGCACTCAAGGGATCACCGGCGGCCTCGCACTGGTCAGCCTGGCGGATGGCGCCGAGCAGCCAGTGCGGGCCGAGGAGAAACGCGCCGAGTGCCAGGAAGACGGTCGCGAGGTCGAGCACGGTCGGATACCTGACGCGCTGGTCAGCTGGGAGCGCGCTGGCGTGCGAGGACGACTGCGAGCACGATGACGAGCGCTGCCAGCGCGAGGAAAAGGATGGCGCCCACTGCACCACTGACCCACCCGGCGAAGGTGAGCAGGGCCAGGAGAGCGAAGAGTGGCAGCAAGAACCAGACGAGCACCTGTAGTCGCGGCATGATCGCGCTCCTTCCACCGGTGCGCACAGTGCGTGCGCTCATCGTCTCGTGGGGGTCGATGCTCTATCATCATACCACGTTGGCTGATCGAACGGCGCGCTGGAGGGGTGGCCTGGCAGCATCAGCGGAGCGGATCGGTCATTCGGTCCAGACATGGTACCCGCGGGTGACGCGCAAGTGCTCGGGGAGAGCCGGCTCGACGTGCACGGTGACATCGGCGGCTTGGCCGATGGCCTGCTCGACCCTGCGCGCGACTTCGCTGGCGATCTCGTGGGCCGTTCGGACACTCAGTTCCGGGTCGACCTGGATATGGAGATCGACCCACGCGAGACCATCGCCGCCGCGCGTGCGAATGTTGTGGACACCCCGGACGCCAGGAACGCTCCGCACTGCGTGCTCGATCACCTCGACGGGAACGACAGCGGTGTCGGAGAGGGTGAGCGCGGCATCGCGGATGATCGTCCAGGCGCCCCAGGCGATCACCCCAGCGATGCCGATCGCCAAGAGCGGATCGACGATGGCGTAACCGGCGCGGACCGCCACGAGCCCACCGATGACGGCGAGCGAGACGAGCGCATCGGCGGCCGTATGCTTGGCGTCGGCGCTCAGGATCGAGCTGTGGAGCTCGCGCCCGCGCCGGCGTTCCCACGTGCTGACGCCGATATTCACGAGCAATGTGACCAGCATGACGGCGAGGGCGAGGGGAGTCACCTCCGGTCGAACGCGTTCCTGCAGACGATGCCAGGCGTCTTGGAGAATTTGCACCACCAGGAGACCCATCGCGCCCGCGATGACCAGCGAGGTCAGCGCCTCGAAGCGCCGGTGCCCGTACGGGTGGTCGGGATCGGGCGGACGTGCCGCGATGGCTATGCCGACGAGTCCGACGATGTTCGCTGCGGCATCGAGCAGGGAGTTCAGCCCATCGGCCAAGATGGAGAGGCTGCCGGAAAGGAAGCCGACCACCAGCTTGGCGACCGCGACCGTGAGATTGAACACGAGCACGGTCACCAGCGTGCGCTTGATCGATCGGGTTCGTGAGGAACGCTGCACGATGCTTCCCATCCGCGGGGTCGCGCGCTACTCACCCCTCGGAGTAACTCTACGCGGGACGACTGGGCGCGGAGAAGAGCAAACGATGAATTCACGCGGACAAAAACTGGGAACGCTGATCGGCCGAGGCTCGCCGCTCCCGACAGCGCTCGCGGCGAGACCGGGAGTGCGGCCGGATCGTCTCCCATCTGCCCGGCGCGCACTGCTCGATCGCGCTGGAATCGAGAAAACGGCGATCGGCCTGTCCTGGCGCGAGCGCGACAGGCTCTGCTCGCTCCTGTGCGATCGAACGAGGGAGTTCGGTAGCACTGGGCAGGCCGGTTTTCGAGCGAGTGCCGGTACCGACTCGTCACGGTGGCAACGGTGCAGGAACACTAAGCGGACGACGAGCAGCACCTCTCGGGCGACACCCACGATGGCGTGGTGGAGGGAGGCGAGGAGAACCGGCCCAAAACGAGCAGTCGCGACATGTTCCCCCTGGGTAACTCGCTGCGCGATCGAGCTTTCCGTGACAGCGCTCCGGTCGTGGCAGGCCCGATTCGGCACACTCTTCTGCCCGACGGTCGTGCGGGCGAGCGCGATGCCGCGGGCCGCGTAGCTGGTCGAAGGGAAAGGGAACCGTCCGCCGGGAACAGCGCCCGTCAGTCGAGGGAATGGGGCTCCGACGCGAACGCCCCGACTGCTTGCCGTGTCCTGCTGTCCTCTCGGTCTCACCTCTTCCCGGAGTGATCAATGAGTCATCGGCAAGGGCAGCTCCTTCGCTGCGCGCTGACCCGTTGCGCGCTGCTGGGCGCGAGGCTGTGGCAGGTCTCGTCCGAGGGATGCACTACTCGAAAGTGGGTTTTCTGCTGACCGCGGCTCGGGCAGTGGGAGAGGGAACAACCCTCACCGTGGGAGATGGCTAAGATTGATGAGCAGGAAGGAAGCCGGCACTGCCGGCGCGGCGCGTTAGGAGGACGAATGAGTAAGTTCGAGTGGGTACCGATCAAGCAGTACACCGACA
>DAOTYK010000363.1:0-2969 GCA_034434855.1 Thermomicrobium sp. | reverse complement strand
ACCCCCGTCCTCGAGCACGCTCGTTCCCACTTCCGCCGCAATTTCGTGCTTGGCCGCAACCATCCCCCGTGTACCCAGCGCTTCCTGCCGATCGATGATCCACTCGCTCCGGCTCATGTCCCCCCTCCACTCGCCAGGTGACGAACCCTGACCAGACTACTGCTGCGTCTACCGAGCGGCAAGGGAGCCACCATCATGCTCCCCTTTCGTTGCTCGTTGGAGACGACCGCGATCGTGTCATCGTTGCATGACGGCACGGGTCAAATTGTTTGCTGGTGTCGGGAGTCATGGCTCCGTTGGCGACGAGGTCGGTCGTGGCGAGGGACGAGAACAGCGACTGCTCTCGGTTGGAGAGCAGGCTGCTCGGGGATACGTCCGGAACCCTCTCGGCCGAATGCTGTGGTCTGTCCCTTCTGTTCGACGCTCCTCGCACAGGGTACTGCGCGCCACGAACGGGTTCCATCTGAGCATGTCGCGCCCGCTTCCTTGACAGCCGCGAGGGGCTGGGGTACGCTGCACGTGGCAGAACATTTGTGCGCCCGGGGGTGCCATGGCGAGCCGAGACCAAGAGGGGCAGCGGCTACCGGTGATGCAACCGCCGCTCTTCGAACTGGGAAGCGATGGCAAGCTTCGGGGGGCGGTCGGGTTCCTGCCAGTCTTGACACCCGATTCCTCGCTCGACGTGGCGCGGTTCTGGTTTCGCCGATATCTCGAGCAGTCCGGTCATCCCCCCAATACGGTCAAATCGTACAGCTATGATTTGGCGGTCTTCGAATCGCTCGTCGGCCCGAAGCCGATCCGGGAGATCGACGAGCGAGACGTGGCGACGTTTCTGAACGAGAGCCGCGGACGGTCGACGCGCAAGCGGCGGTTGACGACGCTCTCGACGTTTTACAAGTTCTTGATCACTCGCGCAAAGGTGGTCGAGATCGATCCGACCGCTGCGTTCTACTCGGATCGTATCCCGCTCAAGACACCGCAACCGTTGTTTGCCGACGAACAGGCGCGCTTGCTCGAAGCTGCTGCTGCCGAAGGACCACGAACCCACCTGGCGATCTGGCTGATGCTGCGACTCGGCCTCTCCCGTCACGAAGTGATCGCGCTCCGCGCTGCCCACATCGACTGGAGCGATCCCGAACACCCGATCGTCTATGTCTTCGCTGAACAACCGAAGCGCCGACTGCGCGAGCGTAAGCTAGCAGCGAATCGGGAGCTGACCGAGATCTACCACCAGCTGGTGGAGGAAGAAGGCCCACAGGACCGGCTCGTGCCGATCCTGCCACAGTCACTCAACAAGATGGTGGAGCGAGTGGCGAAGGCAGCCGGGATTGAGAAGCTGGTGACTCCCCAGACGCTGCGCCACACCTTCGCGGTCGAGCAAGCCAAACGTGGCGCCACTGAGGACGAGCTCTTGGAACTCCTCGGTCTGGCGGACGATGCACGGAACCGGCTGAGCGTGCGACGCTATCTGCGCTTGGCGGCTCCGCCGCTCGAGCCCCGCGAGGTGACCAGCGAGCGGAACGCTCGCTAAAGGCGTTCGCGAAGCGGGAGCTGCGCGAGGACGGTATCCAAGGCCATCGGCAAGGGTTGCGCATTGTCGACGACGAGATGGCGGAGCCCGGGGATCGGTTCCATCCGCTCACCGTACCGGGCACGTTGCTCCAGATAGATCGCCCAGGTCGCCTCGCTCACTTGCCCGGGTTCTTGGGCACGGTAGCGCAATCGCTCTTCGACCACCTCGGCTGGACAGCGGCACTCGATGAGGATCGGTGTCGCGCCGTGCTCCACCGCGACCGCAATGGCGCGCTCGCGCCACGGTGTGTCGAGGAAGGTTGCATCGAGCACGACCGACCGGCCGCGCGCCAGTTCCTGGTTGGCCTGGGCCAAGAGATACTCGTAGGTCGCGCGCGTCAACTCAGGCCCGTAAATCTCCGCCCCGTAGGGGAGCTCTTGTCGGCGCTCCAGCGGTATCCCCGCGAGCTGCTTGCGGACGACATCGGACGACTGGACGGTGATGCCGAGACAACGACTGAGCCGCCGAGCGAGCGCGCTCTTGCCGGTACCGGACAAGCCCCCGACCAAAAGCAAAACCGGCTCGCTCGGCTCCACGAGGTACGAGGTGGCCAGATCGATGTATCGCTCAGCCTGGGCACGCACCGCAGTGTACTCGTCGCTTTCCGGCGCGAGCTCGTCGAGGCGGAAGCAGTTTACCTTGGCGCGCACGTGCGCGCGATAAACGCTGTAGTAGTGGACGAGCAAGGGCAGTTCCGGGTCATCGAGCGCGTCACTAGCCCGGAGGACGAGCCAACGACCGTTTTCGCTCTGCCCGTGATGATCGAAGTCCATGCTGAGAAAGGCGAGATCGACGGCGACATCGCCGCAGCGGAGCCGCGGATTGAACTCGATACAGTCGACGATCTGGAATCGGTACGGGTTCTCTGCCTCGACGAAGATGTGGGCGAGGTGAAGGTCCCCGTGCCCTTCGACGATCCGACCTTCGGTGATCCGCCGTTGGAATAGATCGAGTCGCTCGCGGAGAAAACGCTCGCTGCTCGTGGCGATCCAGTGATGTTGGATCGGTGCCAGGACGATCCCGATATAGGGCTCGGTCTGTTCCAGGTTCTCGCGGATGTTGAACCAAACTGCTTCCGGTGTTCCCCAGCGGTCGATTTCCGGGCCGCGAGCGGCATCGCGATAGAAGGCCGCGAGCCGTTCGGCGAGCGCGGCCACGAGTTCGGGCGAGACGGCGTTCCGCTGGAGGCGCCGGAGGAGCGTCTGCTCGAAGTCCATCCGGCGCATCTTGACCGCGTACTCGACGACCTCGCCCTCCCCCTCCACCTGCAGGTGGGTCCCGAGACGGGCAATCGGGACCACGCCGAGATAGACTCCGTCGCTCAGTCGCTGGTTGAGAAGGACTTCCTGCTCGCAAAAGAACCGCCGCCGTTCGAGCGTGGTGAAGTCCAGGAAGC
>DAOTYK010000362.1:0-3453 GCA_034434855.1 Thermomicrobium sp. | reverse complement strand
CCGCATCACCACGGTGATCAGGACGGCGTACCGGGCTGGGCAGGAACGGCCGAAGATGCGCAGTTGAAAGCGGACTCCGATCTTCGAGTAATGACCGGTCTGCCGCTGCTCGCCGAGTTTCCCGAAACGTTGTCTGCACGACATCGAGGTCGAGCACGTCCGGACGCAACGAGAGGTCAGCCGGTCGGCGTGCAGCCGGATCCCGAGTCACCCCCGCCGCGAAGGTGAGTTGACTGCAAACTCCGAGGTAGAAAGCACGCTTTGCGTATGGCCAATTGTTTTTGTCGGACACGCGTTCCGAGAGGAGTAGCGCGATGCGTCGTTTGACTGTGTTCGTGAGCTTACTCACTGCCTTCTTCTTGGTTGCCTGTGGAGGAGGCAGCGACGAGGCGAACCAACAGGTCACACCTCCAGCGGTGAACGCCGAGTTGGCCGCTGCCGGAAAGGAATACTTCAACAAGTACGCCTGCAGCACGTGTCACAGCATGGCGGGGCAAGCCGGGATCGGACCGGCGTTGAACGGTATCTACGGTAAAAAGGTCGAGTTCGAGGATGGTTCGAGCCTCGTTCGCGATGACAACTATCTCCGGGAATCGATACTGCAACCGGACGCAAAGACGGTCAAGGGTTATCCGAAGAACTCCATGTTGAACGTGATACAGCCCTTCATGCCCGAGCTCCAAAAGCAAGAGGTTCTCGATGCGCTCGTAGAGTACATGAAGAGCGTGCCGTGATCGTTCGGCACATTCGTGGGTCGGTGCCGGGCGGCACGCGCTACTTCCTCCGCACATCTCCGCCCTCCCACAGCACGGGTGGCCAGCCAGAAAGAGCTGGCCACCCAACGAATGCCGAGACCAGGGGATCGCATCGGCCGCAGTAGGTGAAAGAGTGGGGGCCGAATGCGTTCTGACCCACCGCCATGATCGAAGACGAACCAGCGACGAGCCCGAGTTCATCGTTCCGGGGAGATGACGGCTCGCGACCAGCCGGTGCTCTGGGCTATTCGCTCGGACGCTCGGTGGATCGCCCAGCCGACCGTAGGCCGATGGGTCCCGACACTCCTCGTTTCGCGGTGCGAGAGCCTTGCCTTCGCTGCGCGGAGCTGGTGGAAGATCACTCGTCGCGACGAACTGACGAGGGTGGTGCTCGCTCCACGAAAGGCTCCGCCCGTTGCGCTTCGTGTTCGGGATACCGAAGCGAATTGGCCGGGACCAGGGGTGCTCGACTATTCTGGGAAGAAAGAAAGCGTGGGCTGCGAACGGTGACGACTGTGCCGAGGAGCGGTACCTTGGTTGTGGCCGACTGGGACATTCCGCTTGTGGTCCTCCGCGAATCGGTCTGTGCGTGGTTACGTGAGGACTTGGGTTATGGGGACCGCACCACGCTCGCGGTCGTGCCTCCGGGGGCGACCGGTACTGCGGAAATCGTGATGCGGCAACCAGGCGTCCTCTGCGGAATGCCCGTGATCGAAGCGGTCTTCGCTGAACTCGACACGCGCCTCAGGGTCACGACGATACGTCGGGATGGGGAGATGGTTCCAGAGGGCACCGTCGTCGGTCAGATTGTGGGACCCCTGCGCGGCATACTCGCTGGCGAACGACTGGCACTCAATCTCCTTCAACGTCTTTCCGGTATCGCGACACTGACACGCCGCTTCGTCGATGCAGTGGCCGGAACGGGCGTGATCATCCTGGATACCCGCAAAACGACACCGGGCCTGCGGTTGCTCGAGAAGTACGCCGTGCGCGTCGGTGGTGGGCGGAACCACCGATTCGGTCTGTTCGACGGGGTTCTGATCAAGGACAACCACGTCCGGGTGGCGGGAAGTGTGCGCGAAGCTGTGCGGCGGGTACGCAGCGTGATTCCGCATACGATGCTGGTCGAAGTCGAAGTGACCACACTCGAGGAATTGGACGAAGCGATGGCCGCCGGTGCGGACTGGATTCTGCTCGACAACATGGATCTCGGAACGATGCGTGAGGCCGTCCGTCGCGTGGCTGGGCGTGCCAGGCTGGAGGCATCCGGTGGCGTGACGCTCGACCGTGTGCGTGCGATCGCCGAGACAGGAGTGGATGCGATTTCGGTCGGCGCGCTGACGCACTCAGCGCCTGCACTCGACATTTCCCTGGAGGTCACGGCTATCGACGAACGCTGAAGGAGGGTAGTCGATCTAATGGAGCAGCAAGAGCTCGTTCGAGAGATTCTTCGGCTCAAGGAGGAACGTCGAGCGGTCATCCTGGCACACAGCTACCAGCGGCCAGAGGTGCAGGATATCGCTGACTTCGTTGGTGATTCGCTCGGATTGTCGCGCGAGGCGACGCGGACGGATGCCGAAGTGATCGTTTTCTGCGGCGTGCATTTCATGGCTGAGACCGCTGCGATTTTGAATCCGGAGAAAACGGTTCTCCTGCCTGATCTCGAGGCTGGCTGCTCCCTCGCCGAGACGATCAGCCCGGAGGATGTACGGGCCTGGCGCGAGCAACACCCTGACGGAATCGTCGTGGCCTACGTGAATACCAGTGCAGCAGTGAAGGCTATGGCCGACATCTGTTGCACGAGCGCGAACGCGGTGGAAGTGGTCGCGAGCCTGCCAGAGGATCGACCGATCTTCTTCGTCCCCGACATGTTCTTGGGAGCACATGTCGAGCGCGTGACGGGGCGCAAGTTGGATATCTGGCTCGGCGAATGTCATGTCCATGCGGGGATCCGGAGTGAGGATCTCGCAGCGCAGCTCGCTGCGCATCCGGAAGCAGAATTCCTCATCCACCCGGAGTGCGGTTGCAGCTCGACCTGTATCTTCCTCCGGCCGGATGCGAAGTTGCTCTCGACCGAAGGGATGGTTCGTTACGCTGCTCAGTCGTCAGCACGGGAATTCGTTGTGGCAACGGAAGTCGGTATCCTGCACCGATTGCACAAGAAAGCCCCGGGGAAGCGCTTCATCCCTGTCCGCGAGGACGCGATCTGTCAATACATGAAGCGGGTCACGCTCGAAAAGGTGTACGAGTCGCTGCGGGATCTCAAGCATGTGATTACGGTTCCCGAGGAGATTGGTGTGCCGGCACGGCGTGCCTTGGAGGCGATGCTCGCTCTGGGGTGAAGCCGACGGATGCACGCTGCAGCGCCGGAGGAGCGATTGCGTCGTCGAGGGGATGCCCAGTATCACCCGCTGGTCGGATGCGATCGGCGGTCGTTCGCGTGTCGTGAGCGTGCGGCTGCTCGGTCGGAACGGGCGAATTGCGCTCGTCGGGTGTACTGCTGTGTCGCTGGACCAATCAGTGAGCATCGGGCCGCGAGGATACGATGTCTCGTCGATGCGGACAGGCGCAGCGTGAGCGCCGCCCGGTTACTCGCGTGCTGCCTCCACGAACCGGTTCGTGAAGGCGAGCCGGGCATCCAGGTCGCTGTGTAAGAGCCCACGAGATCGCATCCAAGCGGCGTAGTCGGTCCAGCGCT
>DAOTYK010000361.1:0-15337 GCA_034434855.1 Thermomicrobium sp. | reverse complement strand
AGCGTGGTCCGGCGCCAGGTCGTGGAGACTCCTTCCGCTGCCTCGCGCGGTAGGAACAGGTGCAGATGCGGCAGGAAGCGATCGACGATGCGCAGCGCGAGCGCGCCAGCGACGAGACCGGTCGCGGCCGGGATCCAGGCGATCCCACCATTCCGCTCAGTGACCTCCATCGCGGGAATCAGGAGCGACCACACGCTCGCCGCGATCATCACGCCGGCAGCGAAGCCGAGCATCGCGTCCAAGAGCCAGCGGGGGATACTCCGGCCCAACAACACGAGCGCTGCCGCCGCCGCGGTGGCACCCCATGTCAACAGCCCTCCCAGTAACGCCTGCACGATCGGATCGAGCGACCAGAACCAGTCCAACACCTCTGCCCCCCACGAATCGCTCGAGCAGCACCCCGATTTAGCTTAGTCTAAATTTACCACCGAGCTGAAAGCTCGAGCCACAGTCCATCGTTTTTCGGTTTCCGATTTCGCGGAGAAGGAACGACCGTGACCCCGAAGAAAGTGAGAATTCGCCAAAGAAGCCCTATTCCGGTAGCCTTGCTTCCTGGTCTCGCTCGCCGACCCGCTGCCCGATCCACACTGCTGCCAGTCGCGCTGCCTCGTTCCAGATTTCCCGGATCGGCAATCCGGTTCGCTGGTGAATCGCGAGGCACTCGCGATATTCCGGCACGGCATCGACGACCCGATCGTGCACGATCTTCAGCTTGACTGCCACCTCACCCCAGCGGGTCGCGACTGCGACACTGCGCCGCGCCAGCTTGGTCCGCTCGATCGGGACCGCTCGTACGCCGAAGGTCGTCGAGTGCTCGAAGAGCACGCGCTCGAGCGCCGGCCGATCCTTGGCTCGGCAGATCGCGCTCACGATCACTGCCGGGCGCGAACGCTTCATCACGATCGGCGTCAGATACACGTCCAAGGCGCCAGCCGCGAACAGCGAGTCAACGAGCGGCTCGATGAACTGCGGATTCATATCGTCGAGATTGGCCTCCAAGAGCAGTTCCGCCTCTTCCGGTTGACTCGGTACGGCGAGGGCTTCCCCGATCCAGAGACGCACAGCATTCGGCCAGGGTAACTCGCGCGCACCGAACCCGTACCCGACTCGATCCGGGCGGAACGCCGGACGGACGAAGCGCGCCAGTTCGACCAGCAAGGCTGCACCCGTCGGTGTCACCAACTCGGCCTCGATGTCCATCGGCACGAGCGGCACCGTCGCCTGTGCGAGCAAGAGCGCCGTAGCTGGCGCTGGCACAGGCAAACGTCCGTGCGCAGTTTCGACCCATCCACGACTCAACGGCAGGGGGCCACACGTGATCTGCTCCACACCGAGCAGCTCGAACCCCCAGACGACGCCGACGACATCGACGATCGAATCGACCGCACCCACCTCATGAAAGTGCACCGACTCGACTGGGACACCGTGAACGCTCGCTTCTGCCTCCGCCAGTCGCCGAAAAACGGCCAGCGCCCTCTCCCTCACCCGCGGTGGCAGTGCCGACGCGCTCAAGAGGTCGCGGATCTCGGCCCAATCGCGCGATGGCTGCGCAGCCTCGACGATGACCCGAACCTGCGTGCCAGTCAGTCCACGCCGGACGACTCGCTCCGCGACCAACCGATAGCCGTCGACATCGAGCGCGCTGGCCAAGCGTTCAGCCAATTCCTCGAGGGGAACGCCAGCATCGACGAGCGCACCGAGCAGCATGTCACCACTGGCCCCCGAGAAGGGGTCAACGTACGCGACACGCACGGATCGTCTCCTTCAACTCACTGTGCTTTCCTGACGACGACGCCGGCTCCGCGCTTCTTCCTGTGCCCTGAGCTGCCCGCACGCTGCTGCAATGTCGACACCCCGGGAGTAGCGGACAGTTGTAGGAATTCCGTATCGCTCGAGGACGGCGCGGAAGCGCTCGATCCGCTCCGGCCCTGGCCGTCGGAAGAGCGGGGCAGCGGGCGTCGGGTTGTACGGAATGAGGTTGACATGACAGAGCAGGCCACGCAGGCGCCGAGCCAGTTCCGCGGCCGTTCGCTCGTCATCGTTGACGTCCTCGATCAGAACATATTCGAAGGTGATACGCCGGCCGGTTCGGGCGACGTACCGACGGCAGGCGGCCAGCAATTCATCGATCGGCCAACGCCGGTTGATCGGGACGAGCTGCGAGCGCAGCGCATCGTTCGGGGCGTGGAGCGAGACGGCCAGCTTGACTTGATACGGTTCGTCGGCGAGTCGGTCGATGAAGGGGACGACACCAGCTGTCGAGAGCGTGATATGCCGCGCCCCGATTCCCAAGCCTCGACGATCGTTCACGATCGCGACGAAGCGCATGACGGCATCGTAGTTGTGGAACGGCTCTCCCATGCCCATCACGACGATGTTGGAGATCCGGCGCGCTCGCTCGCGTGCCAATCGCGCCGCATGCACGACTTGGCTCACCATCTCGCCAGTCGAAAGGTTGCGGATCAGCCCGGAAAGACCGGTCGCGCAAAAGCCGCACCCGATGGCGCAACCGATCTGGCAGGAGACACACACGGTTGTCCGATCCGGATAGAACATGACGACTGTCTCGACGAAATGGCCATCACGCGTGCGGAACAAGAGCTTGATCGTTTCCCCGTCGTCACTCACCCGCTGGCGCACGGGGAGGAGCCCGCTGATCGGGAGCAGCTCCGCGAGTTCGCTGCGCATCGCCTTGGGGAGCACGCTCATGCTCTCGTACTCGAGCGCCAGTTGCTGGTATGCCCAGTGGAACAGCTGACGCGCCCGGTAGCGTGGCAGTCCACGCTCCTCCATCCAGGCCTCGAGCTCACCTAACGTGAAGTCGTGTACCGTTTCCCGTTGCCCTCGCGCAGTCAGGCGAGGTGCCGTCCGTTCGGTCGCGATCATCATGGTGATCGATCCACCACTCTTCATGACCTATCTCGCCAAGTGTATCAACCGGTTCCTGCGGCCAGCAGAGTAGAGAGCTCGCGGCGCCAACGTATGATCCGGTCCGCGATCGCTTCTGTCTCGAAGATCGCCAGATAGCGCGGCAACCGCTCGCCTCGCTCGCGGTGCCACTGGCGGTACGCCCAGTCGACCAGCGCGATGTCCAGGCGACGCCGCAACCAGAAGGCTCGTCCACCGTAGCGGGTGAGGTAGCGAAGCTGGCGCACGCGCCGGCGCCAAGGACTAGTCAGGGCAGCGAGATCGTCGGCATCCGCCAAACCGAGTTGCACCGCCTCCGCCAAAAAGCGCCGCACGTCGCGAGTACGGCGCCGAGCTTGGGCGACCGCCAGCACCGCGAGCCCGATGGCTCCAGGGAGCAGCACGAGCGACGGATACCCGAGGAGCACGAGGACTGCCAAGGGACCACGTTCATCGTACTGGGCGAGCGTGACCCCACCGTTCCACAAGGCATGGAGCAGAACCGCGCTGGCCAAACCGGCAAAGGGCGCCAGCCACCGCAGGGCGCCGGAGCGTGCCTGCACCGCGAGACCGAGACCGAGACCGGTCACTGCAGTGTAGAGCGAATGCCCGAAGCCAGTGAGAACCCCACGAACCACGAAGAGCGCACCGACACCGGTCAGTCCCTCTTCCAGGAAGGTAGCAGCATAATAGAAGAGGTCTTCCACCACTGCGAAGCCGAGACCGACTAGTCCACCGTACACGATCCCGTCGAGGACGTCGTCGAACTCGTGCCGGGCCAAGAAGAAGAGCGCGAACACGAACGCTCCCTTCGCCGCTTCCTCGGTCAGTGGCGCGAAGACGATTGTTCCGAGCGTGTCGCTCGCGTCCGAATGCAGAGCGAGCACTGTCCCCGTCACCACCTGCAAGAGAGCCGTCGCCGCGCCTCCAACCAGTGTCGCCACACCGGCCCCCCAGGCCAGGGCCAGCCCGAGCAACCACGGTGGCTCGTGTTCCAAGGGATCGAGGAAGAGGAGATACGCTGCGTAGACAGGGGCTAAGATTCCCGCGAGCACCAGGCCGACGACAAACGCAGTTGGAGATGTCCCGAGGAGAGCGAGCGTCAGGACACAGCACAACCCCAACGAGGAGACAACGACGAAGCACCCGATCGTGAGCGGCCACACTGGCGAATGCGCAGACTGCCCTCTGTGCTGCATCGCTCGTCCCGTTCGACAGTGCACGAGAACCCGACACCCGTGTATGGTATCGGAGAAGAGGAGGTTCGACGACGCAACATCCGAGGAGGGCCGAAACCGATGCGCGTTCCGAGCGAGCGATCCGGCGACGACGTCCTCGAGCAGCTCAGTGAAATCTGGCCGAACGCGGCACCAGCGCGCGTGCAACCGGTTTTCGAGGATCTGCGCACCGCACTGAGAGTTCCAGACATTCCTTTTCCGTTGCGTTTCCTGGCCTACTGGCCGCCCTACCTCGCCTTCGCGGTCCGGCAATTCAGTCCCTTCATCCGCTCGCTCGCCTTCGAGGCCGCTGCCGACGCACTGCGAGCACGGGCGGCGACATCGATCGGTTCCCTGCCACGAAGCGACCGTCTCGCCGCAGCTCGCGCGCTGATCTTGCGCGAGCACGAGCTGGCACCGAAGATCGTGCTCATCCTCACCGCCTTCGCCGTCGGGTTGCGTGGTCGCTCGAGCGAATCTGCACCACCGCTCGGCACGACTCTTCCCGCGCAGGAGCCGCTCGCTGTGCGCCCAGCAGAACTGCCACGCACGGTGGACGAACGCATCGCACCGCTACCCGACCTCTCCACGGCGCTGGAAAGCGAGCGAGTGCTGCTCGCCGATCTCGCCGCGTTGCGTGGCTCACCGGCTTTGGACGACTTCAGTCGCGCGCTCGCCATCAGCGAACCTGCTGCCTTCGCCGAACTCCTCGCTCTGCGACGAAGCATCCAAGCCGACCGTCTCGCTCAAGGACGCAGCGAGTTGCTCGCCCAGGCCGAGCGAGCAATCCGCCGTTTCACTTTGCCCGGAAGCAAGGTCCTGCCCGACTTCATGGTGCCGGAACACACGCTGGCTGCGATCGATGCAGTGGTCGATCGGCTCCGCACGATTGCGCTGGAAGCCCTCCTCGACGTGACGCTGGCACGTGTCGCCCTCGATGGGCTTGACGCTGCCAGCTCGGCACCCTATCCGGTACACGTTGCGGTTGACCAGTGAGGAGTGTTCTGCCAGAACGACGCGCTAGTGCAGCGAAAGGAAGGGAACATGCTGGATCTGCGTGCTCTGCAACGGCCGCTCAAGCAGCGTTACCGCGAACGGCCTGAGGAAGCGCTCATCACCTTGCGGGCAGTGGCCCACCAGCAGGACAGTCCGCTGCGGTGCACGGTCGAGACGACCGGTGGAACGATCGTCAGCGAAGCTCATCCCGGCGTGGGCGGGCCGGGCACCGCCAGTTGCTCTGGTGACCTGCTCTTGGCCGCCTTAGCCGCGTGCGCGCAGATCACGTGCCAGATGGTCGCGACCGCGCTCGGCATCCCGCTCACTCGAGTGAGCGCGACAGCCGAGGGTATCCTGGACCTCCGCGGGACGCTCGGCGTGTCGCGTGAGGTCCCAATCGGATTCCGAACGATCCGCCTCTTCATCGATATCGAGGCACCGGACGCGACACCCGAGCAACTGGCGAACCTCCGCGAGAAAACGGAGCAGTTCTGTGTCATCTTCCAGACGCTCCGTCAACCGCCAGAACTCGGCGTGCAGTGGTCGACCGACAACACTCAGCCGTAGAGCTCAGCCAGTCGATCGATCGTGAAACCAGGGGCCTGACACGCCTCGATGATGCGCCGTTCGCGGGCCTCCACGTCCTTGGCTGCACGATAGAGTTCCGGGGCGATCTCCAGTGGGATCTGGATGATCCCGTGCTTGTCCCCATGCAGGAGGTCGCCGGGGTGCACGGTCAAGCCGCCCACCGTGACCGGTGTGCCGAACTCGACGACGTGCACATAGGCATGCGAGACCTGCACTTGACTTGCGAAGAAGTGGAAACCGAGCCGCTCCACCTCGTCGAGATCTCGCACGCCACCGTTGGTCACAGTGCCGATGCAACCGAGCGCTCGGTGAATGTTGGCATTCACCTCGCCCCAAAAAGACCCGATCGGTGGGTCATCCAGATCTTCGATCACGACGATCCGCGGTTCGGGGATGGTCAGGATGTACTCCCACATGGCTCGACGCGGCACGGACTCGCCTGGTCGCGGTGGCTGTGCGGCACGGATCTTAGCCGTCACGGCATACCCGACCATCGTGCCCAGATGCGGGAACAGGCACTTGATCGAGGCGTCCATGAACCCGACGTTGCGTGGCCGAACATCGAAGGTCTCGATCGCGTTCGCGACTGTCGGTGTCGTCAACGTCTGGAGCGCTCGCAGTACCTCAGGTGCGAGTGGAGCTTGCGGCATCGCTCGTCCCTCCTCGGTCCATTCCCTTCCCTCGCCGGGCATCATACCTGACCTTTTCGCTCGACGCACGCTGGCCGATCCGCTTCCTTCGGGTTACGATGACCGTTCGGGACACGCCCTGCGGGGAGGGAGAGACTCATGGACGATACGGCATCGGTCGCACTCGCCAGGCAAAATCTCGCGGCGTTGGGCATTCCGGTGAGCGACGAGGATCTCGAGAAAGCCCTCGAAGCTGGTTTCTTCAGCACCGCGCAGGCATTCCAGGTAATGGTGCAGCGAGGCGGCGAGGTCGATGACCTACCAAATTTCCTGACCGATCGTCTACCAACGCCGGTATCGTGGGCCGCGACTGGACAGGAGTCCCCCTCGACGGCACCGGAGATCCTCGAACTCGCCCGCGCACTGCGCAACGGCGAGACGAGCAGTCGCGCGCTCGTCGAGCGAGCGCTCGAACAGATCGCTCGACACGATCCGGAACTCAACGCCTTTCAGTTGCTGCTCCCCGAGCAGGCGCTCGCCGATGCTGAGGCGCGCGATGCTGAACTCGCAAGGCGTATCGACCGCGGACCGCTCCACGGCCTCCCAGTGGCATTGAAGGACCTCATCGATCTCGCGGGAACACCGACGACCGCCGGATCAGCTATCCTCGCCGACGCGGTAGCATCACGGGATGCGACGGTTGTCCAGCGGCTCCGAGCCGCCGGAGCTGTGATCGTCGGGAAAACACGACTACCAGAGTTCGCGTACTCGGGAGCCTCCAACAACCCGCACTACGGCCCGGTCCCCAATCCGCGAGACCGTCGTCGCGACAGCGGGGGATCCTCGAGTGGTTCCGCCGCGGCAGTCGCCGCCGGCCTGGTCGTCATGGCGGTCGGCTCGGATACTGGGGGCTCGATCCGCATTCCGGCGGCCTATTGCGGAATCGTTGGTCTCAAGCCGACCTACGGACGGGTGAGCGCGCGTGGTGTCTATCCGCTCGCCTGGTCACTCGACCACATCGGACCGCTCACCCGTACCGTGACAGACGCCGCGGTTTCTCTCGAAGCGATGGCTGGTCCGGACGAGGACGATCCACGAACCCGCGCCGTTCCACTCCCGGATCTGGTCGGCGCCACGCGAGTCGAGCGTCTCGAACTCCGCGTGGGTGTCGTCCACTCCACGGGTGGAGACCAGCCATTGGCCGCACCCGACGCAGTCGCTGCGTGCGAACGGGCAGTAGCCACGCTCGCGGACGCTGGCGCCGACCTCGTCCCGCTCGTCCTGCCGGAACTCGAGGCATTGCGTATCGTGAGTGCGGCGATCGCGCAACTCGAGGCTGCTGCGCTGCACGCACCCACCGCGCGCGAGCGCTGGACACACTATGGTGAGTTCTTCCGACTCCGCCTGCTCGGCTGCTTCGCCTACCCCTGCTGGAGTTACGTCGCCGCCCAACGGCTGGCGACGAGGGCTCGTGCACGGCTCACGAGTCTCCTCGAGGAGCACGATATTTCCCTGCTGGCTCTCCCGACAGCGCCGACCACGGCCCCGCCACTCGGGCAGTGGACAGCGCGAGCGAGCTGGCTGACCGCCCCCTTCAACCTGCTCGGATGGCCAGTTCTCAGTATTCCGGCCGGCCTCGGCGATGACGGCTTGCCGATCGGTCTCCAACTGGTGGCCCGTCCGTGGCGGGAAGATCTCGTCATCGCCGCAGGAGCGTTGGTCGAACGCGCAACTCGATCGAGCCGAGGCTCGAACTGAGAGGCATGCACTCGTCAGATCGTCATGACCGACCCACGACGCGCAGCTCGACAAACACTCGATGGTTCAGCAAAGCGTCAGGCGGCTGCCCTATCGAAGCTGCCTGCGCTGGATCGGGGAGAGACCCTTCCCACCGGCAGAGATTTGCGTCATACTTCAACCAGGCGGTACGGTTTCGCAGTGACCTCGGTGTCGTAAGCTCCGTGCCGCTGGCGAGTCGGTCGACGAGGGAAAGGGAGGGTCACGATGCCGTACGAACTCCCACCGCTGCCGTATCCGTACGACGCGCTCGAGCCTTACATCGACGCGCGCACGATGGAGATCCATCACACCGGGCATCATGGAGCCTACGTGCGCAACGTGAACGCGGCGCTCGAAAAGCACCCGGAAATCCCGGGCATGCCGATCGAAGAACTCCTGCGCCGCATCAACGAAGTGCCGGAGGATATCCGGACCGCTGTCCGCAACAACGGTGGAGGCCACGCTAACCACACCATTTTCTGGCAGATCATGGGCCCCAACGCTGGTGGTGAGCCGACCGGAGAACTCGCGCAGGCGATCGCTGAAACGTTCGGGAGCTTCCAGCAGTTCAAGGAACAGTTCTCGGCAGCTGCCGCAGGTGTCTTCGGTTCAGGCTGGGCGTGGCTGGTGCTCGATCAGAACGGCAAGCTCCAAATCATTACCAGGCCCAATCAAGACAGCCCATACATGGACAACCTCTATCCAGTGATGGGGCTGGACGTCTGGGAGCATGCCTATTACCTCAAGTACCAGAACCGCCGTCCCGAGTACATCGCGAACTGGTGGAACGTGGTCAACTGGGACGCTGTGGCCCAGCGCTATCGCGAGGGTCTCAAGCGCTGATCGCGGCTGAGCATTCGGCTCAACGAGCGAAGGCCGGGAGACTCCTGGCGCTCGTTCGTTGAGCCGAACCCCTCCCTCAGGTCCCGATCGGCTCGAGCGGTCGTAGGTTCGCTTCGATCTCTGCCCGCCGCGGCTCGAGGAACGGCGGAAGCGACAAGCGTTCACCCAAGTGCGCGATATCCTCGTCGATGGCAAAACCGGGACCATCCGTGGCGAGCTCGAAGAGAATACCTCCCGGTTCGCGGAAATACAGGGAGCGAAAGTAGAATCGGTCGATCTGCGGGGTGACCGGAATACCGGCTCGGGCAATCCGGGCACGCCACGCCTGATGCGCAGCGTCATCGGCCACGCGAAAAGCGACATGGTGGACACCACCGGTTCCGAGCTGCGCCCGAGGTTGATCCGGTCGTTCCTCGACCACGAGCAGTGCTCCCGGACCACCCGGCCCAACTTCGAAGAGGGCAGTTCGTGCGCCAGAGCGTTCTTCATGCCGAAGGCGAAACCCCAACAACTCTGTCAACACGCGTCCCGTCGGCTCGAGCGCGCGCACAACGAGAGAAACCGCAAAGATCCCCTTGATCTGGTAAACACGGGGTACCGGCGACCGATCCCACGGCGTGCCGCCAACCGTCCCACCATCGTCGACGAGGGCCAAGCGTTGCCCCTCGAAGTCCCGGAAGAATACGGCCTGCCGGCCAGCGTAGTTTCCCCACTCCACTCCCGGTACACCATGCTGCTGCAACCACTCGACCCACCACTCCAACGCCGCTGCGTTATCTACCCGCAACGCGATGCGCGCGATCTCCCCGGAGCCGGAGCGATGCGGCGGCAAGTTGGGCCAGTCGAAAAAGGTGACATCCGTACCTGGACTCCCGACAGCATCGGCATAGAACAGATGATATGCTGACACATCGTCTTGGTTGACCGTCTTCTTGACGGGGCGGAGTCCGAGTACACGCGTAGAGAAACGCACATTTTCTGTGGCACGTCCCGTGACCGCTGTGACGTGATGAATCCCCAGTACCTCGCGTTCACGCATGGCACGACTCCCTCCGCGACGACGCGCGATGACGAGTGTACCGAACGCCGGTACAAGGGATCTGTTCCAGCATACCAAGGCATCCCACAGAGTGAAGGCAAACGATCGATCACGAGGCACCACTGTGGAAGTCAAGTTGGTCTGTCGTCCGGGGTCACCATCGAAAGACGATCGCAAGAACCGAAGTGGGCCGACGCGCTGACGCCGGCCCAACGGACGAGACGGAGACGGCGCTGTTTTTAGACGTCCCCTTCGCGCAACCCGAGCGCCGCTTGCGCGGCAGCGAGTCGCGCGATCGGTACGCGATAGGGAGAAGCCGAGACGTAATCGAGTCCAACCTCGTGGCAGAAGCGAATGCTGGCGGGATCCCCACCGTGTTCACCACAGATGCCGAGCTTGATCGCTGGCCGGGTCGCTCGGCCACCGTCACGCGCGATCTCGATGAGGCGACCGACCCCAGCACGATCGAGCGTCTGGAACGGATCAGCCGGATAGATGCCGTGCTCCAGATAGTAAGGAAGGAAGCGGCCGGCATCATCGCGCGAGATCCCGTACGTCATCTGCGTGAGGTCGTTGGTACCGAAACTGAAGAACTCCGCTTCCTGAGCGATCTCACCCGCGGTGAGCGCGGCACGCGGAACCTCGATCATCGTTCCGATCGAATACGGAATCTCTCTTCCTGCCTCTGCGAAAAGCTGTCGCGCCACTCGATCGATGATCTCGCGCTGCATCATGAGTTCACGGACGTCCGAGACCAGGGGCACCATGATTTCCGGATGGACCTCGATGCCCTCAGCTGCGCACTCGAGCGCGGCAGTAAAGATCGCGCGTGCTTGCATTTCGGTGATCTCCGGCGCAGTGATCCCCAGGCGACAACCGCGATGTCCGAGCATGGGATTCGCCTCGGTGAGCGCCTGGACTTTCGCCCGGATCGCCTCCGGTGAGACCCCCAGCCGTTCCGCCATGGCCTGGATTTCCTCCTCGTGCTTCGGCAGGAACTCGTGCAACGGTGGATCCAGCGTGCGAATCGTGACTGGGAAGCCCGCCATCGCTTTGAAGATCCCCACGAAGTCCGCACGCTGCATCGGCTCCAGCTTAGCAAGCGCCGCGCGCCGCTCTTCCGGTGTTGTCGCCATGATCATCTCGCGCATGGCCCAGATGCGATCACCCTGGAAGAACATGTGCTCGGTTCGGCACAGTCCGATGCCTTCGGCTCCCAACTCGCGTGCCTTCGCGGCATCTTCCGGCGTATCGGCATTCGCCCTGACCCGCAACCGGCGAAACTGATCAGCCCAATCGAGCAGTTCCGCTAGGTCGCCACCGACACTCGGCGGGATGGTCGGCACTTCGCCGAGCAGGACGGCACCGGTCGAGCCATCGATCGTGATCACGTCGCCGCGACGGACGATGACATCACCGACCCGAAACTCTTGCCGTTCGTAGTCCACGACGAGTGCAGAGCAACCGACGACCGCCGGCTTCCCGATCCCGCGTGCTACCACCGCAGCATGACTGGTCATGCCCCCACGTGCCGTCAAGATGCCGCGGGCTGCCAGCATGCCGTGAAAGTCATCTGGTGAGGTCTCTAACCGGACCAGGATCACCGCCTCACCGCGATCACCGAGTACCTTGGCCTCGTCAGCGTCGAACACCACTTTCCCACTAGCCGCTCCGGGACTCGCTGGGAGCCCCTTAGCGAGGGGCTCGCCCTTCCACGACGGGTCCAGCATCGGGTGAAGCAGTTGGTCGAGGTGTTCCGGTGAGACGCGCAACACTGCTTCCCGAGGATCGATCAACCCTTCGTGGACCATGTCGACAGCGATCTTGACAGCTGCTCGGCCTGTCCGCTTGCCGGTGCGTGTCTGGAGCATCCACAACTTGCCGCGCTCGACGGTGAACTCGAGATCCTGCATGTCACGGTAGTGACGCTCTAGGCGATCAGCGACGTCGAGCAATTGCTCGTAAGCCCCACGAAGCAGCGGGTCCTTGGCCATCTCCTGGATCGGTTGCGGGGTGCGGATGCCGGCAACGACATCTTCCCCCTGCGCATTCGTCAAATACTCACCGAAGATTCCCTTTTCACCGGTGCTCGGGTTGCGCGTGAAGGCGACACCGGTAGCGGAATCCGGCCCCAGGTTGCCGAAGACCATCGCCTGGACGTTCGCCGCCGTGCCGAGATCATGTGGGATCCCGTGTGCATTGCGATAATCGATCGCCCGCCGATTGTTCCATGACTCGAATACAGCGAGGATCGCTCGTCGCAGTTGCTCGAACGGATCCTGGGGGAACGGAGTCCCCGTCGCTTGCTCGACGATCTCCTTGTACGCCTGGACCAATCGCTGCAGATGTTCCGCTGGAATTTCGTAATCGTGGATGACTCCGAGTTCGCGCTTCAGCTCGTCGAGCGCATCCTCGAAGCGTTCGGAGGGAATGTCCAGCACGACTTTGCCGAACATCTGAATCAGCCGACGGTAGCAATCGTAGGCGAACCGCTCGTTCGCGGTCATAGCCGCCAAGCCGAGCACTGTCTCATCGGTGAGGCCAACATTGAGGATCGTATCCATCATGCCCGGCATGGAGAACTTGGCTCCGGAACGCACGGAGACGAGGAGTGGCTGCGCCGGATCACCGAATCGACGCCCGATCTGCTGCTCGATATCCCGCAGCCCCTCCAGGACCTCCTCCCAGAGCCCTTCCGGCATCCGACGGCCACCCTGCAGGTAGGCAACGCACGCTCGGGTACTGACGGTAAAGCCAGGGGGCACCGGAAGGCCGATACGCGTCATTTCGGCCAAGTTCGCACCCTTGCCACCGAGTAAATCGCGCAGCTGCGCATTACCTTCCCGGAAGAGAAATACCCAGCGCCGACCCGTCGCGACGGATACCATGGCGCTCCCTCCCTTCTCCTGCGTTCTCACACTGTCCGGAAGTCCGAACGCCCTGCTTTCCCCTGTTTACTCCTCGACGACCAGCTTGGCAAGGCTCGCGAGCAGCGTCTTGGTTCCGTGTCGTTTGAACTGCACTGTCACTTCCTGATCGCCAGCCTGTTCGCGCACTGCCACGACCAACCCATCGCCGAATGCAGGGTGGAAAACGCGTTGCCCAGCTCGCAACCGCGGTCGCTCTGGAGCGACGCTGTCCGCTGATCCCGCGCGACCGGCCACTGACGGTCCTGCCCTAGACGCTCGTTCGCTCGCTCGATTACCAGCTTCCACCACGTGGGGTGGTAAGTCATCGAGAAAATGTGAAGGCAAACAACGCTCGCGCAGACCGAAACGACTGCGCGAAGTGCAATAGCTCAGGTACAAGCGCTCTTTCGCCCGGGTGATGCCCACGTAAAACAACCGACGCTCTTCTTCCAGCTCAGCCTCGCTCTCCAACGCTCGGGCATGCGGCAACAGACCTTCTTCGACGCCGATCAGAAAGACAACGGGAAACTCCAGTCCCTTGGCCGCATGCAACGTGAGCAGAGTCACCTGATCGCCACCCAGCTCCGCTTCGTCGATGGCGGCGACCAGCGCCGCTTCCTCGAGGAACAGCGGTAGCCCCTCTGCCGCGGGTACCGAATCGTAACGCTCGAGCACGCTCCGCAGCTGGACCAGGTTTTCCCATCGTTCCCGCTCGGTGGGGTCACTCGCGTCCCGGTAACGGGCAGCTAATCCACTCCGTTCCAAAGCGATATCGAAGAGTTGGCTAGCCGGATGCTCGACCATTGCTGCCCGCAACCGGACGAGCTCGCCCCCGAGTTCCCGGAGTCGTCGAACCGTCGCGGCTGCCAGCGCTGGTGTTTCCTCCTCTTCCTCGACCAGGAGCAGCAGCGCTTCTGCGGGCGAGCGCTGCTGACGTTGCGCCCATTGCTCTAGCTGCAGCAGCGTCTTCTCCCCGATCCCCCGTCCCAACGCTGTCTCGCTCAGGACTCGCCGCAGGCTGAGCCAATCGCGCGGATTGACCAGCACGCGCAGCACTGCCAACGCGTCTTTGATCTCTTTCCGCTCGTAGAAGCGGACCCCGCCGATGACCTGGTAGGGGATCTGACGTCGCACCAGCGCTTCCTCGACCGAGCGGCTCTGGGCGTTGATGCGGTACAGGACTGCGACATCGCGATACCGTGCGTTTCCTGTCCGCACCAAGCGCTCGATCTCGCTCACCACCGTCTCGGCTTCCTGCTGCTCGTCCCAGCAAGCCAGCAAGCGAATCGGCGGACCGGGAGGATTCTCGGTCCACAGTGGGCGCTCGATCCGCTGGCGATTGACGCGAATCACGGCATCGGCAGCCGCGACGATCTGAGGTGTCGAGCGGTAATTGCGTCCGAGACGAATGACGGTCGCGTCAGGGAAATCGCGCTGAAACTCCAGAATGTTGCGGATATCTGCCTGCCGCCAGCTGTAGATCGATTGATCGGGATCACCCACGACACAGAGGTTCCGATGCCCGCTGGCGAGTTGGCGCACCAGTTGGTACTGCAATCGGTTCGTGTCCTGGTACTCATCGACCTGCAGGTAGCGCCAGCGCTCCTGGTAGTGGGCGAGCACGTCCGGATACTCGGTGAACAGTTCGACAGTGCGGAGGAGCAGGTCGTCGAAATCGACAGCCTGGGCACGTTGGAGGTACTGGGCATAGCGCTCGTAGACGCGCGCAGCGACTTCGTCCCAGTAGCTCTGGGCCATCGATTGGAGGTCGCTCGGACTGAGCTGGTCGTTCTTGGCCCGCGAAAGTCGCCCGAGCAGCATGCGTGGGGAGAACCGCTGCGGATCGAGGCCGAGATCGCGCAAGGCCTGCTTGACGAGCGCCAGTTGGTCCTCCTCGTCATAGATAGTGAACGCTGGTTCGAGCCCGATCCGATAGCCATCACGTCGGAGAATGCGGACGCACAGACTGTGAAAGGTGCCCGCCTGCACGAGTTGTGCTGGTTCGGTTCCGAGTAGGCCCCCGAGGCGCTCCCTGATCTCCCGTGCTGCTTTGTTGGTGAAGGTCACGGCGACGATCTGCCATGGCCGAGCCCGGCCACTGCCGATGAGATACGCGACGCGATGCGTCAGCACGCGTGTCTTGCCGCTCCCCGGTCCAGCTACCACCAGCACCGGCCCCTCGGTCGTCGTGACCGCCACGCGCTGATCCGCATCCAAACCAGCGAGGATCCGTTCCGTTTCTGAGAACGGCAAAAGCCGATCGCCAGCCATCGGGAATTGCCCGCTGCGCTCAGGCTCACCGATCACAGAATGGCCCTCGATTTCCGGTTCCTCACGCGCATTCCCCCACTCCTCGAGCATGCCCGCTCCTCCGGGTACGGTCGATCCTCCTGGCTTGCCGGGTGATCCGGCGTTCCCCATCAGGATACC
>DAOTYK010000360.1:0-2465 GCA_034434855.1 Thermomicrobium sp. | reverse complement strand
TTGCTCGCATTCTGGATCGCGCTCTCTCCGGACATGAGCTGACGGTCGAGGAGGGAGAGCGACTCTTTGGGACGCATGGCCGGGATCTGTTTCTCGTCACGCTGGTGGCCGACGAGCTCAGACGACGTGCAGTCGGCGACGTCGTCACCTATGTCGTCAACCGGAACATCAATTTCACCAATGTCTGTATCAAACGCTGCGGTTTCTGCGCTTTTTCGCGTGGTCATCGCGAAGAACAAGGCTACTTCCTGCCACTCGAGGAGATCGTTCGGCGAGCGCGTGAAGCCTGGGAACTCGGTGCCACCGAGGTCTGCATCCAGGCCGGGCTACCGCCCAAGATGGATCCCGATCTCTACCCCACCATCTGTCGAGCGATCAAGGCCGAGCTGCCCGAGATCCATATTCACGGTTTCTCCCCGGAGGAAGTCGTCTATGGCGCCGTGCGTGCGCGAACCTCGATCGAGGAGTATCTCCTCCGGCTCAAGGCAGCCGGTGTCGGTTCCCTGCCTGGTACGTCGGCCGAGATCCTCGACGATAGTGTGCGCCAACGGATTTCGCCGGGACGCATCACGACCGCGCAGTGGGTGGAGGTGATCACGACAGCCCATCGGCTCGGCATCCCGACCACTGCGACGATCATGTATGGACACGTGGAGACCGATCGCCAGCGGGCCGCTCACTTGGCGCTCATCCGGAGCATCCAGAAGGAGACCGGCGGGTTCACCGAGTTCGTGCCCCTCAGTCTGGTTCACAGCGAAGCACCGATGTATCGCAAGCGCCTGCTGCCTGATCTTCGACCCGGCGCGACCGGCGAGGACGTGGTCAAGATGCATGCCATCGCTCGGATCATGCTTCACCCGTACATCCGGAACATCCAGGTGTCGTGGGTCAAAGAGGGGCCGAAGCTCGCGCAGTGGTGTCTGAACGCCGGTGCGAACGATCTCGGTGGGACGCTGATCAACGAGAGTATTTCCACCGCAGCCGGTGCCACTTATGGCCAGCTGGTGCCACCGAAGGAACTGCGTCGCTGGATCCGCGAGGCAGGTCGGGTCCCTGCCGAACGGACGACGCTGTACGAACTCCGAACACCGCTGACCGATGAGGATCCGCCGCACCCGCTGGATGCTGCAGCGGAGCATCCGGAGCGGTTCGGTTCCTATTTCCAACTCATCGAGGACGAGCGCTTCGCCTTCCGCAAGCACTACCGGATCGTGCTCGATGCCATTCCGGCCCGTGCGGCAGCAGGAGCCGAAAAGCGGTAATCGGCTAGGAGCGGTGACGGAGCGGGTCGTACACCAATCCTTGTCGCCACTCCTCCGGGTTGGCCGCGACATGAGCTGCCCAGTACTCGGCGACCTCTTGCCCCGTGGCGAACCACACGCGTGGATAGGACAGGAGGTGCTCGAGCAAGCGCTCGAGCATCAGGATTCGCCCTGGACGCCCGATGAGCTGGGGATGCATGGTGAGGTTGAACAGCCCGCCGAAGCGATAGATGCCCTGGAACTCCTCTGCCCACGCCTGGAAGGCAACCTGGGCTGGCTGGATAGGACGCGAGCCCGGTCCGGGGCGGAACAAGAAGAACGGGGCATCGTCCAGGAGCCACTGCACCGGTAACTCGATCAGTCGTGTGTCTGGGTGCTGCCAAGGCAGAAAATGACTCATCAGGTTCGATGAGTATCGGAACCCGTATTCCTCGAGAAGTTGGAGCGTGCGGGGCGTGAGTTCCCAGGAGGGCGAGCGGTAACCGCGCGGGACGATCCCAGTGACCCGGCGGAGCGCTTCGATCCCTCGCTGCAGTACTGCTCGCTCCTCTTCGCTGGAAAGTTCCGTGACCGACTCGTGAAGATAGCCATGGTGACCGATCTCGTGCCCTTGATCGACGATCGCGGCAACGACATCCGGGTGATGCTCGGCAACCCAGCCGGGGACGAAGAAGGTCGCCTTGAGCTCGTAGCGGCGTAAGGTGTGCAGAATCAGCGGAACACCGACGCGTGCACCGTAGGTCCCCTGCGAGAGGAACCCGATCCGCTCGCGACGCTCGAGCGAGCCAGCGAGCCACAATGTCTCTGCGTCGAGATCGAAAGTCAACATCACCGCACACTGTGCTCCGTCTTTCCAGCGTCCCATCGCCCTCCCTCCTCAGCCTGCGATGTGGCTATGGTACTCCCTGTCGACAACCGCGCATAGTCCACCGGGGTGGACACTGACCGGTGACCCCGGACGAGTGGAATGCTCGTCGTCCACACGCTTCTTCGCCCTGCTGCCCACTACCACGATGAAAACGACGAGCATTGCCTGCTCCTGCGAGCGATCGGACTGGCCCGCGAACCGTCCGCCTCTCGCTCGTCAAAGCAGCTCTCTGCCTTGGCTGAGCGGCTGGTGTGGCGCTTCACCGTGGCAGGGCCGGTGGCGAACGCACCGTACCTCTTGCCCCTTTGCTGCTCGTTGGAGGGGAACCTGTTGGG
>DAOTYK010000359.1:0-1741 GCA_034434855.1 Thermomicrobium sp. | reverse complement strand
ACCGGTGGGAACCGTTCGACACGCAGGCCGCTTTCGACTACGGTCAAGCTTGGGATCCCACGACCCTGCTCGAGGAACGCAGCGGCGCCACCGGTGCGACCCACTCGTTGGAGCAGC
Source organism: Thermomicrobium sp. (assembly GCA_034434855.1). Classification (GTDB taxonomy): domain Bacteria; phylum Chloroflexota; class Chloroflexia; order Thermomicrobiales; family Thermomicrobiaceae; genus Thermomicrobium. The sequence continues at coordinate 1,624 of DAOTYK010000359.1, read as the reverse complement.
TCACACCCGAGACGATCGACGGTGTCCCGTGCGAGCGCTGGTCGATCGTCAGCGAGCTGCCGCTCGGAGTCACGCTCCAGTACACCGTCTGGATCGCCGAGACGGATCGGCTCCCGCGGCAGATCGTCTACGTCCAACCGGATGGGCTCGCCCAGCTGCAGCGATACAGCTACGACGAGGAGTTCGACATCCAGCCACCCGATTGAGCCATCGACATGGGGAACCCGCCGCGGGACAGAGCGCAGTGCCGAGCCAGGGAACGACCACTGGCACGGCATCTCCTGCCGGACACCAGCGGTCGCGCCCTCGCGCAAAAGGCGCTGTGCCCGTCAGGCGCTGCCCGACCGCGCGAACCGTCGTCGCCCGAGGTCGGAACCAGTGCGTCGTGTCACTTGACGATGCGGCACCCATCGCCGACACTGGAGCATGCGAGACGGGCCACCGACGGAAAGGACCATTCCGATGCACCGCCTGGCTCTCCTGGCCAGCCTGTTCCTCGCCCTGGCAGTCGCCGGCTGCGCTGCGCCGGTCCGACCAACCCCCACGCCCCTTCCCCCGACGCCGACTCCGGTCCCGCAGGGTTCACCGGCTGTGCAGGGTGCCGACCGCGCGCGGCTCGCCGCCTGGACCAGCGCATGGGAGGCCGTCGAGCGCTTCCGCGCCGAGATCACCGTCTTCGACCAGTCGGGCAGCGTGCAGCAGCGGGTGCAGCTCGCGGTCGTCCTCCCCGACCGGCTGCACGCTTTTCAGCTCGATCCGGCGACCGGCCAGCCGACCCTCGAGTGGATCGTCATCGGCGATGCCGGCTGGATCAAGCAGGGGGACCGCTGGCAACTCGGCCAGATCCGTGGCCCACTCGACCTGGCGCAGCTCTATGATCCCTCCTCGCTGGCCGAGGCGCGCGATGCGAGCGCTGGTGGCGCGACGGTGACTATAGAGCAACTCGCTCCGGAGACGCTCGACGGCGTTCCCTGCGAGCGCTGGTCGATCACAGTGACACCAGCTGGGCAAGCCAGCAACCGGATCACCCTCTGGCTGGGCCAGGACGACCAACTGCCGCGGCAACTGCGCACCGAATACCCGGACGGATCGGTCCTGCAGCTCCGCTACTGGGGCTTCGGTGAGGCGTTCGAGATCCAGCCACCAGCCGAACGCTGAGGCTAGCTGGTCGCGGATCGAGCGCGGGGGCACGATGGACGGGACAGCGATCGCGTTGCTCGCAACGGGCGGAGTCCTCCTCTTGGCACTCGGCGTGCTCCTCGGCCGTCTCCTGGCACGGGGATCGGCTGCTCCCCCATCCGACCTGGGGTCGCTTTCCGCCACGCTCGCGCTCCTCCAGGAGGCCGCACGGGCACAGGCGCAGCAGATGCAGGACCTCGCGCGGTCAGTCCACGAGGTCGCGCTGGCGACGGAACGACTCCAGACCCGCCAGGAAGCGGGCGAGCAGCACCAGACTCAGCTTCAGGGTCACCTACGTCAGCTGAGCGAGCGACTGGCCGAACTCGGCAGTGCCCTGCAGACGCGCGTCGAAGGGATCGCCGATTCGGTGCAACAGACCGCCACGCTGGCGACCGAACTCCAGACCCGCTTGCAGGCGAGCGAAGAACGGCACGGGCAGCTCAGC
>DAOTYK010000358.1:0-3255 GCA_034434855.1 Thermomicrobium sp. | reverse complement strand
GCCGTGATCGAGTTGCCCGACGTCCTGACGCTCGACCTCTTCGGGCCGGAACGAGCCCTGCGGCGGGCCACGGCCCGCCTGGCCCGCGCCGGGCTACCCATCTACCATCACGGCCCGTTCGAGTGGATCCCTGCTTTGCCACGCTGGGTGGCCAACGTGCACGCGCCGGGCGTGAGCAAAGCGAGCGGTGTTGACATCTTGGCCCGTCGCCTCGGTCTCACGCTGGAGGACGTCCTCGCCGTGGGGGACGGTGAGAACGACCTCCCCCTCCTGCGCCGGGCTGGCCTGGGCGTGGCGATGGGGAACGCGCCGGACTACGTGCGGGCCCAGGCCGATGCGGTCGTGCGGGGGCACGACGAGGACGGGGTCGCCGAAGCGCTGGAACGGTTCGTGCTCGAGCCGTGGCGGCGAGCCCGCGCGCTCGCCTAGCCAGCGGCGTTGCCGCCAGCCGAACGGGAAGGGAAGGGTGCAGCCGTGGTCGCTGGGCGCTGGCTGCGGCTACTCCTGCTCTCCACGATGCTGCTCGCCGCTCTGGCATCGCCGGTTCAGCCAGCAGCAGCCGCGCGTGATCCCGCCAGTTGGCCCGAGTTCTTCGGGATCGTCGGGCGCGATCCCTGGTACGAGTTCAACTCCGATCCAGAACGGTATCCGCTCGAACTGAACCGGGCCTTCCTCGAGTCGATGATGGCCGAGATGGCAGCGCTCGGCGCACGCTGGGTGCGGATCGAGTTCCACGCCGAGTACGACCGAGCCCCGGGCCCTGGCTGGATCGATTGGGGCAAGCACGACTGGTACCTGTGGGAGCTCGCGCCCCGCTACGGAATGAAGGTGCTGGCGGTCCTCGGTTCGGGGATCTTGGCCGACGTCGATCCCACGTATGCCTTCTCGCGCATCGACGAGTCGCCCGACCTCGAGGGGAGGAACCGCTACACGCGGGCCTTCGTCGAGCGCACGGCCGAGATCGTCGGGCGCTACGGCGCGGCGCTCGCCGCGGTCGAGCTGTTGAACGAGCCCAATGCCAACGAACTCTTGTGGGAGGAGACCGGCGGGCGCGTCCACGCGGTCCGCCCTGAGATCTACGGGCGCCTCGCGGTCGACGTCTACGAGACGGTCAAACAGCAGAGCCCCGCGACGCGTGTCGTCGCCGGGAGCCTGCTTCTCGACCGGCACGCCGACGGTGACCGGCACCTGGCGTGGCTCGAGGCCGTGTACCGGAGTCCAGCGGTGCAGGACTACCGCAGCCGCACTGGCCGTTATCCCTGGGACGCGCTCTCCCTCCATCCCTACTTCCTGCCGGATGCCGGGAGCGTGCTGGCAGCCGTGCGGGACCTGCGCGCGCTCCAACTCGCCTACGGCGATACGACGCCCATCTGGCTGACCGAAGTGGGACGGCCGGCCGATCCTCCGGCCTGGTCACCAGCCGGTGTGCTCCCGCCGACGGCGAGCGAACTCGCCCAAGCCGAGTTTCTGCGACAGGTCTACACGCTCCTCTGGGAGCAGGCACCCGAGGTCGAGCGGGTCTTCTGGTTCAAGTTCGAAGACTTCGGCACCAGCCACGGCTATGCCAGCTGGGGGCTGGTCCGCTTGCCCGATTCGGGCATGGTCTATGGCCGCGAGGCCATCCCCTGGCCGCGCAAGGCGGCGTTCTTGGTCTACCAGCAGCTGGCCCGTCCCGAAGCGGTGCCGACCAGTCCTCTCCCGCGCCCGGACGATCCGGCAGTGCGCTACTTCCCGGAGACGGGCCACACGCTGCGTGGCCCCTTCCGGCGCTACTGGGAGCAGAACGGCGGGCTGGCCGCTTTCGGCTACCCGCTCACCGAGCCGTTCTGGAGCGGCGGGCGGCTGGTCCAATTCTTCGAGCGGGCGCGCTTCGAGTACTGGCCGGAGTACCGCGGCACACCGAGCGAGGTCCAACTCGCCCACCTCGGCCGATGGGCGCTCGGCGAGCGGACGTTCCTCCCGGAACCGCCACCGGAGCGGATCGGCCCGGGCGAGCGGTACTTCCCGGAGACCGGGTTCGTCGTACGCGGTGCGTTTCTGCGATACTGGGAGCGGAACGGCGGGCTCGCCCGTTTCGGATGGCCGATCAGCCCGGAGTTTCGCGAGATGAATCCGGCCGACGGCAAGGAATACACCGTACAGTACTTCGAGCGAGCGCGCTTCGAGTGGCACCCGGAGGCCAGTGGGACGCCGTACGAAGTGCAACTCGGCCTGCTCGGGACGCAGGCGCTCGCGACGCTCGGCTGGTACCGCTAGCTACGAGAGAGGATCGTCGCATGAGCGAGGGACTCAAACCGGTCCACGCGGAGCTGGTGCCGGCTCCCCCGGGAAGCGGACGCCTCCCGTTCGCGCTGCCGGACCCCGGCAGTGAGTCGCTCCTCCCCGCGCCCCGCACGCTCCGCATCGAGGCGCTCCAGCACATCGCCATCCGAGTCGCCGATCTGCCAGCGGCGGAGCGGTTCTACCGTGAGTTCTTCGGCATGGAAGTCGTCTGGCGCGTGCGGCGAGCGGGTCAGGGCTGGGAGTACTTGCCGGCTGACCTCGATTGGGACACCGCTCTCCGAACCGGCATCGTGCCGGAGTACGTCCTGCTCGGCAACGGGCCGCTCCAGCTCCTGCTCCAGTTCGCTGGTCGCGGCACGGTCTTCGTCGAGCCCCGGCTCCTGCACCTGAGCCTACGCGTCGCCCCCGAAACGCTCTTGGAACTCCGCGCCGAAGTGCTGGTCCGCGGGTACGCGGTCGCCGAGAGCGGGGAACATTCGTTCGTCTTCCGCGACCCGTTCGGCCTCACGTGGCACGTGACCGATCTGCCGGCCAGCGAGCCACCGCGCTGAGCCGGAGCACGAAGGAGACACCCATGCTCCATCCCTATCAGGAACTGATCGATCTCCTCGCCGAAACACCGCGCCGGTTGACCGCCCTGCTCGAGCAGGCCGGATCCGATGGAGAAGGCCAACGCGCGGAGCTGGCGCGCGTCGTGGCGCATCTAGCCGCGGTGGAAGCCCTGATGCGGGAGCGGATCTTGCGCATGGTCGCGCAGGACACCCCCTACTTCCGAGCGGTCGATCTGAGCGCGCTGGCCGAAACGACGACCTCGCTGCGCGAGGCGCTCGACGAGCTGGGCCACCAGCGCGGCGACACCTTGACCACGCTCATGACCCTCTCCCTCAAGGACTGGGAGCGACCGGCCATTCACGAACGGCTCGGCCAGGTCACGGTCGAAGACCTGGTCGAGCAACTGGTCGAGCACGACCG
>DAOTYK010000357.1:0-3690 GCA_034434855.1 Thermomicrobium sp. | reverse complement strand
TTTGGGCCGCTGGCGGAACTGGCGGAGCTCCTCGGTGGGGCGCTCGGCTGCACCCGAGCGGTCAGCGACCTCGGCTGGCGCCCGCACTACGAGCAGATCGGTCAAACCGGCAAGCAGGTCCGTCCCAAGCTGTATCTCGGGGTCGGGGTCTCGGGCGCAGTCCAGCATACGGTCGGCATGCAAGGGAGCGAGACGATCGTGGCCATCAATCGCGATCCCAACGCCCCGCTGGTCAAGATGGCCGATCTCGCTGTCATCGGTGACTGGAACGAGATCGTGCCGCGTCTCATCGCGCGGCTCCGCGAGCGACGAGGGAAAGGCGCATGAGCCAAGAGCGCGTCGACGTCATCGTGGTCGGAGCCGGTCCAGCGGGCGTCGCTGCAGCGCTGACGCTGGCTCGAGCAGGGGTGGAGGTCGTCGTCCTCGAGCGCGGTGCCTATCCGGGTGCCAAGAACGTGATGGGCGGGATCCTCTACCGCCAACCGACCGAGGAGCTGGTTCCCGGATTCTGGCGGGAGGCACCGCTCGAGCGGGCGATCGTCGAGCAGCGGTATCTGTTGCTCACCGACGAGGATGCGATCGGCTTGAGCTACCGCACGCCAGCCTTCGGTCAGCCACCCTACAATGCATTCAGCGTTCTCCGGGCCGAGTGGGATCGCTGGTTCGCCCAGCAGGCGGAGGCAGCCGGTGCCCTGATCGCGACCGAGGTGACGGTCGAGGACGTGCTCTGGGAGGATGGTCGGATCGCAGGCGTACGCGCCGGTGAGCAGGGGGAACTGTACGCGGACGTGGTCGTGATCGCTGACGGGGCGAACTCGCTCCTCGCGCAGAAGGCTGGCCTGGCGCGTGACGCCCGCCCCGAGGAGCAAGCGCTCGTCGCCAAAGAGCTGCTGCGGCTGCCCGCGGAGGAGATCGACCGCCGCTTCGCGGTGCCGCCCGGCCAAGGGGTCGCCATCGAGGCGTTCGGCGCGGCAACGGGCGGTTTACTCGGGTACGGTTTCATCTATACCAATCGGGAGACGCTTTCGATCGGGACGGGAGCGCTGCTCAGCGATCTCATCGCGCACGAGGTCAATGTCAGTGATCTCCTGGACCGCTTCAAGCAGCATCCGGCGATCGCACCGCTCCTGGAAGGGGCTGAGCTCGTCGAATACAGTGCGCACCTGATTCCGGAGGGTGGTTGGCGAGCGCTCCCCACCCTTTTCACTGACGGGGCGCTGGTCGTGGGCGACGCGGCCGGCTTCGTCAACCCGCTCAGCCGCGAGGGATCGAACTTCGCGATGATCTCCGGCAAGCTCGCTGCCGAAGCGATTCTAGAGGCCCGCCAGACCGGCGACTATTCCGCGCTGGCGCTCAGCCGGTACTGGGAGAAGCTCGAGGCGAGCTTCGTTCTGTCGGATCTGGAGTTGATCCGCAACGTCACACCGTTCTTCCATGCTCGACCCTATCTCCTGCGAGAGGTGCCGACAGCGCTCGCACATGCCATTCGGCACTACCTGACGATCGACAGTACTCCGAAGGCTCGGAAGTATCGAGAGATCCTGCGCGATCTCAGCAGAGAACTCCGCCCAGTCCGTTTGCTTCGCGATGGCCTGGCAGCGCTCCGCGAGCTGTCACGCTGACCGGCACGCGGTGCATGGTAGGCTTGGCACGGAGTCGTCGCTCGTCGGCGGGTGTGACGTGCCGTGACCCTTTATCTCGCGCTCGATGTCTTGCTCCTCGTCTTGCTCGCGCTCTTCGTCCCCGTCGGTTTCTGGCGCGGGGCGGCGCGGGAGCTCGTGGTGACGCTGGGGATCTTGCTCGGCTTCGCGCTGGGCGAGTTCTGGGCCCAGCCGTGGGGTCTGGACCTCGCCGAGCGCACGGGACTCGGCGAGGGTGCAGCGAGCTTTTTGGCTGCGGTCCTGGTGCTCGTCGCCTGCACCTTCCTCATCGGCTATGGGGCGAGCGCAGTGATCTTGACGCCACAGCCGGGCGTGCTCGGGCGTCTGCTCGGTGCGGCCATCGCGCTGGCCAACGGCATGCTCGTGCTCGGCTTCGCGCTGCGGGCGATCCGGCTGTATCTCCTGGGCGGCGCTCCCTCGGGACTCTTCGAGCAGGCGATCGTGGCGCGCCTCTTGAGCGAGAGCATGCCATGGGTGTTGCTGGCTGGTGCACTCTTCGGTCTCCCGCTCATCGTGCTCGTGGCCGTGCTCGGTGCGCGAGCAGTCGAAGAAGAGGTCGAGCCGATCCGCCGCGAGCAGGAGTTCGCGCTCCAGCACACGCCGACCCGCCCTCTGCCGCCGCGAATTCCCTTCGTCCGGCATCAGCCGGAGGTGGCGTACAAGACGGAGCCAGTCCGCCCGACGGAGGAACCGACGAGGCCGCTGCGTGCTGCGCCCACGGCACCGGAGACCGGTGGAAGCACGCGTGGCGACATCGCCGAGCAGGAGACAGCGGTGCTCGCACGACCGGCAGCCGATACTGCCCCCCGCCCGGTGGACAATCGCTGCCCCTATTGCCATGCCGATATCAGCGATGCGGAAGTCTTCTGCCCGCGTTGCGGCCGCGTCCTCTGAACGAGTCCTGTCTCAGCTCGCCTCGCGGCGCCGCTGGACTGCGAGTGACGAGAGACGAGGTGAACAGTCACTGGTCAGGAGAACGCGTTCTCTCCCGATCGCCATAGTGCACCAACGGTGGGCTCGAGTCACGAGACGAGCGCGGGCGAGCGAGCACGGCTCGCCCACTGCCAACGTAGGCTGGCGAGCGTCGAACGCGTTACAATCCGGCCCGAGAAGAAAGGGGCAGGGTATGGGATTCATCGGCATGCAGCCAGAGCCGCTGACGCCCCGCGGGCGAGCGATCGTGCTCACTGCGGTGATCCTGGCGCTCCTCTTCATTGTCGTGTGGGGTGCCGGGATCGTCCTCATGCTCCACAATCCCGGGCAGGGGACGGTATGTCTCAGCGGGCGGTGCTGGTAGCGGCGCTCACTGCCAGTGCGGACGTTCGCCACGGCGTTTCTGCATGAGGACGCCGTGGCGATTGCGTCCGTAGTAGTGGCGGACCTCGGCGATCGGCACGTAGCCGAAGCGACGGTAGAGTGCCTGGGCTGGCCCGTTCTTGTCCTCGACCATCAAGGTATAGAGATCGGCCGCGAGTTCCTGCTCCAGCGCAGCGAGCAGCAGCGCGCCGATCCCGCGGCGTCGCCAGGCCGGTGCCACACAGAGGTTGAGGACGCGCGCGTGGCGGCCGCGCTGGTCCCCCACCACGCACCCGACGATCTCGTCCGCGACCCGTGCGACCAACAACCGGACACCAGGCCAGAGCCAGAGAACGACGAGGGCCCACAGGCTGTACGCCTGGCGCGGCTCGAAGCAGGCACGTTGGAGTTGGGCGAGATGGGAAAGGTCACGGAAGCTCGCTGGTTGGACCCAGAGCTCTCGGCCCGCGATCCGTTCGATGGTCACCAAGCGAACTGTTTGTCCGGCCACCGGTCCTCCCCCGCGGCCACCATGATACCGTGCCGGTCAGGCACTGGTCACGGCGTCGGATGTCTTCGCGTGGGGCCCTCCACTCGTTTCGGGAAACGCTACCACGCCTGCCAGCCGGTGCGCGAACTCGGCTGGCACAGCGCGCGTTCCTTCAGCTGGACCGGCGTTCGGCTTGGCTGCTGCCGGGTGGGACGATCACGATCTCGCAGCAACCCTTGCCGC
>DAOTYK010000356.1:0-5851 GCA_034434855.1 Thermomicrobium sp. | reverse complement strand
CCGCGCGACACGACTGACGAGCGCTGCGCGAACCGACGCGCGGCCTTGTCCGCGCTGCATGTTGTTTCTCCCCAGTTCCACGCCTCTTCCCCATCTGCTCTCGCCGACTGGTGACCGGCAAAGTACGCTACCACCAGGTGAGCGAGTCGAGACGGCAAGGAGGTCGTGCGATGGACATCGGTTTCGTCGGGCTGGGTAACATGGGGCGCGGCATGGTCCAGTCGCTCCTGCGAGCAGGCCACCGCGTCGTCGTCTGGAACCGCACGCCTGAGCGAGCGGACCAGCTGGTTGCACTCGGTGCTGAGCGCGCCGCCACCCCCTTCGAGGCCGCGGAAGTGGGCGTCGTCTTCACCATGCTGGCCGACGATGCCGCCACCGAGGCAGTCGTCGCCGGACCGCACGGCATCCTGGCTGGACTCCCGCGCGACGGCATTCATGTCGCGTCCAGCACGCTCAGCGTTCGCTATTCGGCTGAACTGGCCGAACGGCACCGCACCCGCGGGCAGCACTATGTCGCTGCCCCCGTCTTCGGTCGCCCCGATGCTGCCGCCCAGGGGGCGCTCCGGCTAGTGATCGCTGGTCAGCCCGGTGCGATCGCGCGCCTGCAGCCCGCCTTGGCCGCGCTCGGTTCCCAGCAGTTCGTCATCGGCGAACGGCCGGAGCAGGCGCATGCCGTCAAGATCGCGGGCAATTTTCTCATCCTTTCGCTCGTCGAGCTCCTGAGCGAGGCCTTCGTGTTAGCCGACAAGGCGGGCGTGTCCCGCGAGCGCTTCTTCGAAGTCGCCAGCGCCGTTTTCTCCTCGCCGCTCGTTGATCGCTATGGTCGCGCGTTGCTCGAGCAGCGCTTCCAACCACCAGGCTTTCGCCTGATGCTCGGGCTCAAGGACATCCGCTTGGCGCTCGAGTTGGCCGAGTCGACGCACACGCCGTTACCGATCGCTGACCTCGTCCGTCAGCATTCGCTGGAGGCGATGGCGCGCGACCAGGCGGAACTCGACTTCGCCTCGCTCCTGCGCGTCGTGGAAGCGCACGCTGGGTTGACCCGACCCGAGTAGCGCGCGGGCAGACGGAGAGCTTCTCCGACCAGGTCGAGCTGGTCGTGCCCGCAGCACCGGCGAGCGGTCACTGGCCAGACGCGCTCCTCTGTAGTCGGCTCACCGGTGAGGCGCTCTCGCCAAGAGAGCGTCTCCCTTCTGGTTACTGGCCAGTGTTGCCGGAGCGGTCGAACGAAACGAGGGCCCCGACGATCCTCGGTTCGAGTTTCCTACTCCCCTCGCGGGTTTCGGATTCCCGGCCTCGAATCGTCGGGGCCTCGCTCATGAGGATAAACATTCACCGCTCCGGTGCAAGAGGAGCACGTTACAAAAGCGCAACAATTTCGCTTCCCGCGCTTGGCTGGTCGCCCGCGACCAGGTGTCTTGCACGCTCGTCGCCTCCTCGGTCACACTGTCGCTCGGTCGAGGGATGATCGGGAGGCAGAGAATGAAGAGCGAACGCGTTCTGCTCGAGTGCCGTGTCGACGGCAAGGTCGCGCTCGTCACCGGGGCCTCGTCCGGCCTCGGTTACGCCTGTGCGGTCGCGCTCGCCGAGGCGGGTGCTGATGTCGCGGTGGCGGGCCGCTCGCTCGATCGCTTGCGGGAGGTCTGCCGAGCGATCGAAGAGCGTGGCCGTCGCGCTTTTCCGGTCGCGGTCGACGTGCGCGACGTTGGCCAGCTCCGCGCGATGGCCGAACGCGTGCACAGTGTCTTCGGTCGGATCGATATCCTGGTCAACAGTGCTGGTCTCAACATCCCGCAGCCAGCGCTCGAGGTGACCGAGGAGAACTGGGATACGATCCTCGATACCAACGCCAAGGGGCTTTTCTTCGCCTGCCAAGCTGTCGGTCGCTACATGGTGGCCCAGCGGTATGGACGTATCGTCAATCTGGGCTCGACTATGGGGTTGGTCGGCATGGCTGACCGCGCAGCCTACTGCGCCAGCAAGGGCGCGGTCACCCAGCTCACCAAAGTCCTCGCCATCGAGTGGGCGCCGTACAACGTGACCGTCAACGCCGTCGCGCCGACTTTCGTCGAGACGCCGCTCACGCGTCCCTACTTCGAGCGGATACCCGGCTTCCGCGAGGAAGTGCTCCGGCGCATCCCGCTGGGTCGACTCGGCCTGCCCGAGGAAGTGGCCGCGGCGGTCGTGTTCCTCGCGTCCGATGCCGCGGCCATGATCACTGGTGTCACCCTGCCGGTGGATGGGGGCTGGACCGCCTGGTGAGAGCCAGAGTCTCGAGCGCGCCGGCACACGTCCCGATCTGCGTTGCCCATGCCCGAGCTGGTGCGCCTGACGCGTGACGCTCCGCTACTTCTTCCCAGCCTCGTTTGTCGGGAGCGCGCAGTGCGTCAGTGCTCCACGAGCGTGTCTCGTTCGGCCAAGCGACCGAAGGCCCGGATCCAGCGTGGGTGCTCACTGTCCCCATCGAAGACGAAGTCCACGCGGTTGGGAACGGCCCGTACCGGTCCGGTCGCGAAGACCCGCTCGCCGATCGGCCGGAGAAACAGCGGCGGGAGCGGGCGCTCGCGTGCCTCGCGGCTCAGCCCGCGTGTTTGGACTGCCTCCAGCCACAGACCACCCGTCACTGCCCGGACCGTCAAGCGGGCCAACGGATACGTGTAGGTGCCCGCATACCGTCGGAGCACTCGCTCGGGCACCGTGCACAGGCGTGGTGCCGGTGGCCGGATACCGAACCGTTCTGCCAAGATCCAGGTTTCCACGTCGAGGTAAGCCGCACTCCCTTGCTCGTGATTGGTCAGGCTGGCGATCGCGACCCGCTGCTCGGGCAACAGTACGAGGTGGGCCTGGTATCCGTTCGTCGAACCCCCGTGCCCGACGACCCGCACGGAGCCGATCGACCAGATGGCCCAGCCCAGACCGTACCAGTCGGCCCAGTTCGCTGCTGCCACCTGCGGTGCCTGCATCATGGTGATGCTTTCCGATGAGATCGGCGGCGCTGCCACCTGACGCAAACCGAGGTGGAAGGCTGCGAAGTCGAGCACGTCATCGATCGTCGCCCAAATGCCGCCAGCCGGATGGACACTGCGTGGCAGCGCGAAGTCGCGGACCACGCGAACGTGCCCCCGCTCGTCTGTCCGGTGCCCCACCGCGAACGGGTACCCCAGGACGTCCTGCACGAGGAAGCAGCTGTGTTCCAGGCCGAGCGGGCCAAAGATGAACTCGCGCATCGCCGCCTCGAACGAGCGACCGGTCACCACCTCGATCAGCCGCCCGGCGAGCGAGAAACCGCTGTTGCAGTAGCTCCAGTGCTGACCCGGCGGATGGATCTGCCGGGCGCTCGCTAGCCCAGCCACGTAGCGTGCCAGGGCATCGTGCCCGTACCCGTAGTCGTCGAAGCGATCCCCTTCGATCCCGCTGGTGTGAGTGAGGAGATGCCTCAGCGTGATCGCGTGCTGCGCTTCCCGATCAGCGAGTTCCAGTTCCGGCAGGACACTCGCCACCGGTGTATCGAGCGCGAGTTTCCCCTCTTCGACCAGGCGCATCGCCAGCGTCGCGAGGTAGACCTTGCTGATCGAGCCGATCTGGAACAGCGTGTCGCGTCGCACAGGACAACCGGTTTCCAGGCTGGCGACCCCGTGTGTCATCACTTCGCGCCCGTCCGGTGTCAGAATCCCGATCACCATGCCGGGAACCCCTGTGCTGGCGCAGGCGCGCTCGATCACCTCCCGAAGGTCGCTCGTGGTTCCCATCGGCTGTTCCTCCCTCGCTCGCTTCCCCGGTCAGCTTCGCGCTCGGCAGCACTTCTGGCAAGGCCCCTCGCGCCTGGCACAGCACTCGGACCCGTCAGGTGGATGCTGAGCAGTGCCTCTGCGTCGTTCGCCTGGTTCGAGCAGCCTGTGCAGCGACGAGTGGAGCGATCAGCCGATGTCCCAGCGAGTGGCTGCTCGCTAGCCTGCCGGATGGCTCGGGTACCGACCTCTTCCAGACCGGGGATGATCAGGCCGTGAACAGTCTCGAGCCGGGTCGAGGTCTTCGCGCAGGAGGAGAGGCGATCTGCGCGGTGATCGAGCGTGCGCGCAGTACTTCTTCCACCCTCCCGTTGGAACTTGCGCGCTGCGCGCGTCCTGGCGGGATCACCTGCCACGGAGAGCGGTAAGCAAAGCACGAGACATCGATTCCCGGCGAGCGGCAGGCCGAACGGCGGAGATCGCTCGCTGCGTCACCACCGCGGACTACCGCGGGGCGCCGGCGCGAGTGCAACGGTGGACTGTATTCTCATCGACCGGTCTGCTCGCATCGGCTCGCGGGCGAGAATGCCTCAGCGCTGGGCCTGCGGCTCCCTACCTGAGGGTCAGGCCATGGTGGCAGCCGTCCGGGGCTCCCGCTCCCACTCGCGTGCCAGTTCCTCGCTCGTCGTGATGCGTGCGCCGTAGACCCGCCGCAGGTAGGCGAGACCCTCGCGATGCTCTTCTTCCGTGAACGCGTTGACGCAGTCCTCCGGTACGATGATCTTGTATCCGTGCGTGAAGGCATCTGCTGCTGTGTGGCGGCAGCAAATGTTCGTGTGCAACCCGGTGATGACGACCGTCTCCACACCGAGCGAGCGCAGCAAGAGGTCGAGCCCAGTCTCGTAAAATGCGCTGTAGGTGCGCTTTTCCAACACGGTGTCGCCGGGCTGCGGAGCCAACTCGGGGATCGTTTCCGCTTCCTTCGTCCCTTTCATCGCGTGCGGACCCCAGACGGCCATTTCGGGGTCGCTCGGCAGGTGCGCGTCACCGATGTAGACCACCGGAACGCCGGAAGCTCGTGCCCGCTCGAGCAAACGCCGGATCGGCTCGATCACGCTCCGAACCCGCTCGTTGCCCAGCTTGCCGGTCACGAAGTCGTTCAGCATATCGATCACGAGCACGGCTGCCTTCATCGTGTCCTCCCCCCGATCGCGCGACTCTCCTGCATTGGAGATACCGCCTTCCATGCTGTTCTGTCAACATCCCGCCTCCCGCCCAGCGATGGACACGATGCCAGCTGAGCAGCGCGCTGACCAGCAGAGCGCGTGGTGATCGTTCGACTGGACCAGGCGCGTGCCCGACAGGCAGCGAGCGTTCCCGGTCGTGCTACGCGGTCGGTCACGCGCTCCCTGACTCTAATCGGCACAGCCTTGCGCCTCAGACGTGCTGCAAGGCGGCACGGAGGCGAGCAGCGGTCTCCTCCATCGCGGCCTCGCTCGGATACCGTCGGCGCGGCCAAAAGAATCCACGCAGCCCGTCCCCGCGACGCCGCGGGACGACGTGGATGTGCAGGTGCGGGACACTCTGGCTGACCCGGTTGTTGATCCCGATGAACGTCCCCTCCACTTCCAGCGCCAGAGGTATCGCCCCTGCCAGGCGTTGGACGAGCCCGAAGAGCGGTTCGAGCAGGTCTCCGGGAAGCTCGGCGAGCGTCGGCACGTGCTGTCGCGGGATCACCAGCGTGTGCCCGAAGAACAGGGGTCGGTGATCGAGGAATGCCATGACCTTTTCGTCTTCGTACACCCGTGCCGCCGCCAGTTCGCCAGCCACGATCCGGCAGAACGAACAACCTTCCATGCCGTCACCTCACGGCTGCAACCTGGTGATCACCCAGATCCCGTCGGCACGGCGCTCGTAGCGGAACCGATCGTGCAGCCGGTCCGGACGACCCTGCCAAAACTCGTATGTCTCCGGCACCACGCGATAGCCGCCCCAATGAGCTGGTCGGGGAACAGGCCCCGAGCCGAAACGCTCGGCGAGCTCGGCATGCCGTCGCTCCAGTTCTTCCCGCGAGTCGATCGGCTCGCTTTGCCGCGATGCCCAGGCACTGATCTGGCTCCCCA
>DAOTYK010000355.1:0-2108 GCA_034434855.1 Thermomicrobium sp. | reverse complement strand
GGTATCGGACTCGTCTCGTCGCTCGCACCCGGCGTCGGGGTCGGACGCTGGATCTCGATCCGCGGGGCAACGCCGACCATCGCAGCATAGGCTTGCAGCGAACTCCAGCCACGTCCGGTCATTCCCTTCGGCGTCGCCAGAGCAGCTCTGAGTTCGCGCAGCTCATACTCGGATGCCTGATCACAGCGCAACCGGGGTGCCCCATCGCGGACACTGAGTTCGGTAACCGTGCGTGCGCCCGGAATGGGCAACTTGCCGGTCGCGGCGCAGACCTGAACCTCCACGATACCCGGCGGCCGCGGGAATTCGATCGGGATCGGTTGGCCATCGGCACCGAGGAGGGATCGTGCGATTTGTGGATCCTGATGCGCTTTCACCATGAAATCGTGCCAGATCAAGGCAGCGCTCGAGATACCGTCCAACCCCCGCGACGGACTGTTGTCGGTATTGCCGACCCAGACCCCGACGACGAGATCAGTGGTGTAGCCGACCGTCCAGAGGTCACGCGCGTCTTCCGACGTCCCGGTCTTCGCCGCGACCGGGCGGTTACCGAGTTCCGGCAGCACCAGCGGATTGTTCAGCCCGAAAATCATGGCACGCGCCTTGTTGTCGGAGAGGATGCTCGTCATGAGATAGGCATACTCGGCCCGGACCACCTGCTTGGCCTGATCGAGAACCGTCGCACGATCCAGTTGGTAGATCCGATTGTTTCCTGGAGCGATGATTTCCAAGATCGGATTGTAGGGGACGTACTTGCCATTGTTCGCGATCGTCGCGTAGGCATTGGTCAACTCGAGGAGCGAGACCTCCCCGCCGCCGAGCGTGATCGAAATGCCGTAGAAGTTGGGATCCCGCCAGAAACCAGTCTTGATGCCGAGCCGGTGCGCCATGTCGATCATCGCCGGGACACCGACCACCTCGATCGCCTGCAGTGCCGGGATGTTGAGCGAGTTGGCGAGTGCCTCGCGGACGGTGATGGCACCAAAATGCTGCCCAGTCGCATTCTTCGGCTCGTACTTCCCGAAACCGGGAATATTCCAAACTTTGGCATAGTCGAAGACGATGGTACCGGGATACCAACCGGCTTTCTCGAAGGCAGTCAGATACGTGACCGGCTTGATCGCTGAGCCGGGCTGACGCTCGGCTGTCGTCACATTGAACTGACCATCGATCGCATCGTTGTAAAAGTCGGCGCTGCCGACCATCGCGATGATCTCGCCGCTCCAGGGAAGCATGGCCACCAGAGCACCGTTGTTGACGCGATACGGGGCGAGCTGCTCGACGCGACGCTTGACGATTTCTTCGGCCGCCTGCTGGGCATTGAGATCGAGCGTAGTGCGAACCATGAGACCACCGCGATAGACCGCAGCTGGGCCATACTTCGCCTCGAGATACTCGAGGACGAAGTTGACGAAATGCGGAGCCTCGTTGTAGCGACCTTCCCTCGTTTGCGGGTAGAGCGGTTCAGCGAAGGCTGCGTCAGCTTCGTCCTGGGTGATCATGCCGAGTTCCACCATGCGGTCGAGCACGTACCGCTGGCGTCGCTTGGCGAGCTCGAAATTCTTCGTCGGGTCATAGACGCTGGGTGCCTGCGGCAGCCCGGCCAGCATCGACGCTTCGGCCAAGCTCAGCTCCCAGGCGAACTTGTTGAAGTACGCCTGTGCCGCTGCATCGATACCGTATGCCCGATTCCCGTAATAGACATTGTTCAAGTACATCATGAGAATCTCTTGCTTGGAGTACCGCTGCGTGAAGCGGATCGCCATGATCGCCTCGCGCACCTTGCGCCGGTATGTCCGTTCCGTCCCGATCGCTTCCGGGTAGAGCATCCGCACCAGCTGCTGGGTGATGGTCGAGGCACCGCTCGTACTCTCGCCACTCAAGTTGAAGACCAAGCTGCGCAGGATCGCGCGCGGCTCCACACCCGGATTGGTCCAGAAGGTCGCATCCTCAGCGGCGATCGTCGCATCGACGATCCACGCTCGGTGCGGCTTGGTCGGATCGTTTTGCTGTTGCCGGATATGGTCCATCAACTCGTCGTAGCTGATCGCCGTGCGGTAGCCCGTCGTCGGATCGGTCACCTCGCTCAGCAGGACCCAGTTCCGGTC
>DAOTYK010000354.1:0-27607 GCA_034434855.1 Thermomicrobium sp. | reverse complement strand
AAGGTCTTCGAGAACGGCGTGGTCGCAGTCGATAGGGTCTCGCTCCAGATCTATCGGGGAGAGTTTTTCTCCCTGTTAGGTCCTTCGGGCTGCGGGAAAACGACCACGCTACGCATGATCGCCGGGTTCGAGCATCCGAGCGCGGGCGAGGTGCTCATCGAGGGTCGCCGAATGGGCCATACGCCCCCGTTTCGGCGTAACGTGAACACGGTTTTCCAGAACTATGCGCTCTTTCCCCACATGACGGTCTTCGACAATGTGGCCTTCGGCTTGCGCATGAAGGGCATCCCGCGCGACGAGATCGCGCGCCGAGTTCGCGAAGCGCTTCACCTGGTCCGCTTGAGCGGCATGGAGGAACGATACCCACGACAGCTCTCTGGTGGGCAGCAGCAGCGGGTTGCCTTGGCCCGAGCCCTGGTGAACCGGCCGCGCGTCCTCTTGCTCGACGAGCCACTCGGAGCACTCGATCTGAAGCTGCGCAAAGAAATGCAACTCGAACTCAAGCACCTGCAGATGACCGTCGGCATCACGTTCATTTATGTCACGCACGATCAAGAAGAGGCGCTCACCATGTCGGACCGTATCGCGGTGATGAATGCCGGGCGCGTTTTGCAAGTGGGAACACCGATGGAGATTTACGAACGACCGGCGTCGCGGTTCGTCGCCGACTTCATCGGGGAGTCGAACTTCCTTCGAGGGACTGTCCAGGCTGCGAGTCCGGCCGCTGCAACCGTCCTGCTCGCCGATCGCTTTCCCATCGAGGTTCCGGCCGACCGCCAGCTCACAGTCGGCCAGGAAGTCACCGTCGCCGTTCGCCCTGAGAAGATCCGGCTCGTTCCGGTCGAGGCTCCGGGGGCCAACGGACTCCTGCACGGACGCATCGAAGAAGTGATCTACATCGGAACCGACACGTTCTACGTCGTCCGGGTAAGTGACGACACGGCACTCCGCGTCCGCAGTCAGAACGACCGCAACCGGTTGGACGGAGGACTGCTCCTTCCCATCGGGACTCCTGTCTCGCTCACGTGGGCCACCGATGCGGCACGGATACTTACGGAGTAGCGCGCAAGGAACGCCAGGATGAGCACCGTCGACCGTGTACGAGTCCAAGAGCGTTCCCTCGGCTGGCATGAGCGTGCCAATGAGCGGATCCGGCAAAGCGAAAGACTGCGGGCTCTCTTGCTCGCCGGGCCAGGCGGTTTGTGGCTTCTCCTGTTCTTCTTATTGCCCACAGCCATCGTGTTTGCCTACAGTTTCGCGCACCGCGGCCCCTATGGAGCGGTCGCCTGGGCTTTCACGCTGGAGAACTACGCACGCCTGTTCGACTGGTTGTACATTCGCGTCTTTCTCGTGTCAGTATGGCTCGCCTTGCTCACCACGCTCATTTGTCTCGTCATCGGTTATCCCTTCGCCTTCGTCATCGCTCGGAGTCCACGCCGCTGGCGCAATGCACTCCTGGTCCTCGTCCTGATCCCGTTCTGGACGAACTTTCTGGTGCGCACCTATGCCATCATGCTCCTCTTGCGCGCCGATGGGCTCATCAACAACGCACTCCAGTGGCTGGGACTGATCGATCGTCCGCTCTCCATGCTCTTCACCCCCTTCGCCGTCGTGCTCGGTCTCGTCTACGGCTATCTTCCTTTCATGATCCTGCCGATCTATGCATCGATCGAGAAGTTCGACTTCACGCTGGTCGAGGCCGCACAGGATCTCGGGGCGAATGCGTGGCATGTCTTCTGGCGCATTCTGCTTCCTCTCACCCTTCCTGGTGTTCTGGCGGGGTCGATTCTCGTCTTCATTCCGTCCGTCGGCGCCTTCGTGACCCCTGACTTACTCGGTGGCGGCAAAGTGGTCATGATCGCCAATCTGATCAATCAGCAGTTCCTGACCGTGCGACACTGGCCCTTCGGTTCAGCGATTTCGTTCGTCTTGATGGCGATCGTCCTTGCGGCCACCATGCTCTACTTCCGGATCGGGGAGACGCGACGGATATGAGTTCCTTAGCAACCGCACAACCAGCTACGACGGTGCGGAAGAAACGCCGTTTTTCTTTCGGGTGGGCAGTGCTCAATCTGAACGTATTGCTGACCTTCATTTTCTTGTATGCCCCCATCATCGTGATGTCGATCTTCAGCTTCAATGCCTCCCGCCAGATGCAAGTCTGGATGGGTTTCACACTCGACTGGTACGCCCGCATGATCGCCGACGAGCGGGTCCGAGTCGCCGCACAGAACTCGTTGGTGATCGCTCTGGTTTCGACGCTCGTCGCGACGGTGATCGGTACGCTCACCGCGCTCGCCTTGGAACGTACGCGTTTTCGCGTCAAGCGCATGTACGAAGCGGCGATGTATCTGCCGATCATCGTGCCCGAAATCGTGATGGCGATCGCCCTGCTGGTCTTCTTCAATCTGGCATTTTCCTGGCTGGATCAGTTCTTCGGTCTCAGGCTCAACTTTGGTCTAGGGACGATCACGATCGCGCACATCGCCTTCTCTTTCCCCTTCGTCGCTGTCGTCGTGCGCGCCCGTTTGGCAGACTTCGACCGCACGCTGGAGCAGGCAGCTCAGGATCTCGGTGCGAACGAGTGGCAGACGTTCCGGCACATCACGCTCCCGCTTCTCATGCCGGGCATCATCGCCGGAGCGCTGCTCGCGTTCACCCTCTCGATCGACGACTTCGTCATCACGTTCTTCACGGCCGGCGTGGGTTCGACGACGCTGCCGCTCGAGATCTACGGCCGAGTACGGCGCGGCATCACGCCGGATGTCAACGCGCTCTCGACTGTGATGCTGCTCGCCTCCATCGTACTCGTGTTAGGATCGCTCGTGTTCCAACGTCGTCGGTCGTTCTGACATGAGGAGGAGACGATGAATCGGCAGGAACTCGTTCAGCGGTGGATCCGCGACTGGCAGCAGGGACAGCTGTCGCGCCGTGAACTCTTCCGGCGAGCGACACTGCTCGGTCTGAGTTCGTTCGCCCTCGCCAACCTGTTCGCTGCCTGCGCGCGCTCGCAACCGACCCCGACACCCGCTTCCACCGAAGCCTCACCGTCAGTCGGCGCAATCCCTGACTACGTCGATCGCAGCAAGCTGGACAAGGAACTCAACTTCTACAACTGGTCGGAGTACATCGATCCAGACATCCTGACCGAGTTCCAAGAGACCTATGGCGTCAAGGTCACGATGGACACCTACGCTTCCAACGAGGATCTGCTCGCCAAGCTCCAAGGTGGCGCGACGGGTTACGACGTCATCGTTCCCTCCGACTACATGGTCAGCATCATGATCAACCTCGGCATTCTCGAGCCGCTCGACTATTCCGTCATCAAGACGATCGCCAACATCGACCCGGAGAACCTGAAACCGTACTATGACCCCGACAACACCTACAGCGTGCCGTACATGTGGGGTACCTCCGGTTACAGCTACGATACCAGCGTGCTGGGCGAAGACCTCGCGAGTTGGAAGGAAGTGTTCGAACCACGACCCGAGGCGCGCGGCAAGGTGGTCATGTTGGACGACCAGCGCGAGGTGATCGGGGCGGCCCTCATGTATCTGGGCTACGAGATCAACGAGACGAGCGATGATGCACTCGCCAAAGCGAAGCAGCTGCTCCTCGCGCAGAAGCCGTACGTGCTCGCTTATTCCAGCCAGAACAACGACGACTTGCTCGTCGCTGGCGAAGCGCTGATCGCCCACATCTGGACCGGCGATGCGCTCATGAGCGAGCAAGAGAAGCCGACCCTCCGCTACGTCATCCCGACCGAAGGTTGCACGGTCTGGCAGGACAACCTTTGTGTTCCCAAGACAGCCCCGCACAAGTACACGGCGATGGTTTTCATCGACTTTCTCAACCGACCCGACGTCGCGGGGCGCAACGCCAACTACATCATGTACGGGAGCCCGAACAAAGCAGCTCGAGAGCAAGGCTATATCGACCAAGAGGTGCTCAACAATCCGGGTGTTTATCCGCCACCGGAGGTTTGGAAGCGACTTCAATGGATCAAAGACGTCGGTGAAGAGGGCGCACTCAAGCTGGATCGTCTGTGGACAGAGATCAAGACGGGCTGAGCACCGCGAGCATTCTGGTAAGAGTGGGATCTGCTTTCACCTCTCCAGCATCCGTTCCCATGTGCGGTCACGACATGAGGGGCATTCCCCTGAAGAATGCCCCTCGTCTGTTCTCTAACCTTGTGACTCGGCTCCTCAGGCTGCCTCGACTGGCCGCCGCTCCAGCCCTAACTCGTGAGCGATCTCCTTCATCGCGTCCAGCACGATGCGGATGTGTTCCTCGAGCGGAACCCCGAGCGCTGCCGCTGCCCGCTCGATCTCCTGGCGGTTGACTGCGGCAGCGAATTCTTTCGCCTTCCACTTCTTCTTGACGCTGGACACTTCCACGTCGAGAATGCTCTTGGTCGGGCGTACCAATGCCACTGCGACCAAAAACCCGGTCAGTTCGTCGACCGCGACCAGCGTCTTCTCGAGGAGCGACTCCGGTTCGACCCCGGTGACCTCGCTCGCATGAGCCAAGATCGCTCGGATCACCTCATCCGGATACCCGCGCTCGCGCAAGATGCGTGCGCCGACGACCGGATGTCCCTCCGTACTGATGTCCGGGTACCGCTCGTAGTCGAAATCATGCAGAATCCCGACCAAACCCCAAAGTTCCTCGTCTTCACCGAAACGTCGGGCATAAGCCCGCATGGCTGCTTCCACCGCTCGCATGTGACGCAAAAGATGGGGCTGTGTCGTGAACTCTCGTACCAGTTGCCACGCTTCCTCGCGCGTCGGTAGGGACCGTTCCACTCCCATGCCTCCCTCCCGATACCCTCACTGTTGTCGCTGCCGAGTCTCGTCTTGCGAGACCAAGGCGCGCATCGCCCGGAACCAGGGATTGCGGCGCCGCAGTTCAGGAACGAACAGGTTGGCCGCCGCACGACCGAGCAGTCGCCCCGCCATCGCGGCGACGTCCGAACCGGAAGCGCTTGCAGCTCCACTCCCAGCGGTCGTGCCTCCACCGGCGGACCGCCGCGCGCTCACGCGAGCCACTCCTCGGATCAGTGCCTTCCGCCAGTCCGTTCGCGGCTCCAGATGACCCCCTCGCCGTTTCCAACGCCAGCGACTCACCAGCATTCCGAGAAACCCGCCGAGAATGGCGACGATCGCGCCAGGGCTGTTCGGGCGAGTATCGACGAGATCGAGTCCGCCGACATCGGTCAACCACAGCACTCCCGCGGTCGCCAAATAGCCGACGATCCAGGCCACAGTTTCGTTGAAGGCCTGTCCCCACCGCCGTGTCATCCGCCATGAGAGGAGAAAGATCACTGGAACGATCAACCACATCGCACGCTCCGCTCCTCGATCCCTTCAAGACTACTGGTTCCGGGCGCCGTCGACCAGCTACACTGCTCGTGCGAGGATCGAGTGACGATGCGCGACCGACGAACAATGCGTGAACTGGCTTCGCACTACGACAGCCTCGCTAGCCGGTACGACGCGGCGATGGATCGCATCGAGCGCTGGTTCTTACGCGACTGGCGTGTCTGGGCAGCGCAACAGGCTGTCGGGCGAACCCTCGAAATCGCCATCGGAACGGGTCGAACGCTGCCCTTCTATCGGCCGGAGATCGTCCTCGTCGGCATCGACATCAGCCTCGGCATGCTGCGCGTCGCCCAACGTCGCGCCCAGGCTCGTGAGCGTCCTGTGACACTCGTGCGTGCCGATGCGCAGGCCCTTCCGCTGCGCGACGCGAGCGTCGACACGGTGCTCTCGATCCTCAGTCTCTGCACGATTCCGAATCACCAACAGGCACTGCGTGAGGCCTACCGTGTGCTTCGGCCTGGAGGACGACTCATCCTCGTCGAACATGTCCGCAGCGATCGATGGCTCCTGGGGCTGGCTCAACGCCTGATCGAACCGATCAGCGTGCGATTCGCCCACGATCATCTCGCCCGCGAACCACTCCCGATGGTCGTCGCAAACGGTTTTCACGTGCTCCATGAGCAGCGACGACTGGTCGGGATCGTTCAGCGCATCCTGGCTGTCAAACCATCATGATTCCCGTCTGTCACCCTGCGGAAGCCCGAGCGCCCGTGGCAGATCGTCGCGGTTCCCCCACTCCGCCCAGCTGCCGACATAGACCCGAACGTGTCGGACTCCAGCCCGCGCCAGCGCCAGCGCAGCGTGCGCAGCACGTACTCCACCATGACAGTAGGTGATGACTGGTGTCGAGGTGGTCACACCGAGTTCTGCCAGCCCCGCTCGCACTTCTTCCGGAGACCGAAACGTTCGTAAGCCATCCCAGTCGAGACTGCGTTGCCAGAACCAATGTCGCGCCCCGGGCACATGACCACCGTGGCGCGCACGCACCTCCTCACCGGTGTATTCGCTCAGCCGCCGCACGTCGAGGACGACGCTCTGCCCAGACGCGAGCGCCTCCAACACATCGCGAGCATCAGCGATGAGTTCCGGGTGCACGGGTGTGGGCGGCAGGTGGAAAGTAGCCGGAGGCCACGCTGGCTCCTCGGTCGCGGTGGGTCGTCCCTCGGCCACCCACCGAGTCCAGCCCCCCTCGACGATGCGCAGCCGATCAGCTTTCCCGTAGTACGCGAGCGAGAGCCAAAGGCGGGCGACGAAGTGTCCACCCTCGTCGTCATAGCCGACGATGAGATGCTCGTCACCGATACCCAACTCACCCAGCCGAGCTGCCATGTACTGTGACGGTGCGAGTCGGTACGCGACCGGGTCGTGCGGGTCGACGGTCACCGCTGTCCAATCGAGGTGACGGGCACCCGGGATATGGCCCTTGCGATACTCTTCGTACCCGTCCCGACCATCGAAGTAATATCGGCAGTCGACGAGACGAACCAGCGGATCACCGAGCCGCTCGGCGAGCCAGCCCGTATCGACGAAGAGTGCCGTCAGTCGATCGGTCACCACGGATCTTCTCTCCCTACTCACTGTTATCGTCGACCGCAGTGCGAACGTCGCCAGCGCAAGTATTCGGCATAGCACGCCAGCTCGGATCGCTCGGCCGGTTCCAAATCCTGAAATTGGACGTCATGACGAACGTCGGTCGCTGGTCCCTCCAAACGGTCGGCGAGCAAACGCAAGAATGCCGCCAGTGTGAAATCGAACGCTGCTGCGAGCTGATCCAGCGCCTCGAGGGTCGGTAATTTGCGGCCACGTTCCAACTCACTGAGATAAGCGATGGAGAGACCGCTCCGCTGGGCGAGCTCCCGCAGGGGCCACCCACGTTGCGCTCGCAAGTCGGTCAAGAGTTCCGCGATCGTTCGGACCACGTCACGTCGCACCGAGCACCTGCACCCATACTGTGCGTGTCCGCGGATGGGTATCGAAGTCGAGCAAGACGATGCGCTGCCATGTTCCCAGTGTCAATTGACCTGACACGAGTGGCACGGTGACCGACGGCCCGACGACCAGTGAACGCAAGTGGCTGTGTGCGTTGTCGTCGGCATTGAGACGGTTGTGTGCGTACTCTGCCACCTGTGGAGCGATTCGCTCAGCGACGATCCGGACGTCCTGAATCAGGCCTGGCTCGTACTCCGAAATGGACACCGCTGCCGTCGAATGGGCGACGAAGACACAGACCAATCCTTCCCGGATCCCGCTGGCTTCGACCGTCTCGCGAACCTGTGGAGTGAGATCCAGCATCTGATCGCGCCCACCGGTCGCAACCTGAAAGCGGCGGGCGAACGCTCGGCTCATGCTGCCGCTCCTCGTCGTTCCGCCCAGAGCTCCACGAATCGGAGCAGCGTCCGCACACCGTGTCCCGTCGCACCGGCCGGCCCAAACAACGTTGCCTGCTCCGACCACGCGGGCCCGGCGATATCCAGATGCGCCCAGGGTCGCCCCTCGGTAAATTCGCGGAGGAAGAGTGCGGCATTGATCGCTGCTCCCCAACGACCAGCTGTGTTCTTGAGATCGGCGTGCTCGCTCTTGAGGAGCTCGCGATAGTCGTCCCAGAGCGGAAGAGCCCACATCCGCTCACCTACCTCGTTCGCTGCCTGGAGGATCAGTTGGCCGACCGACTCATCGCTGGCAAACACGCCGCTTCCACCGCGCCCGAGCGCGACCGCACAGGCACCGGTCAATGTCGCGATGTCCACCAACAGGTCAGCTCCCTGTCGCACGGCGAACGTCAGTGCGTCGGCGAGCAGTAACCGTCCCTCAGCATCGGTACTGATGACTTCCACCGTCTTCCCGCTCAAGGTACGCAGGATGTCCCCGGGCCGGAACGCCTCTCCATCGGGGAGATTCTCTGCCGCTGCCACGATTCCATGCACTTCCACGGGGAGGCGCAACGCGGGAAGCGCTCGCAGGACAGCGAGGACAGCTGCTCCCCCCGCCATGTCTCCCTTCATCCGCTCCATTCCCTCGGCTGGCTTGAGGCTCAACCCACCCGAATCGAACGTGACGGCTTTCCCGACCAGAGCCATGCGACCGAGCGCGTCGCCATCCGGCCGATAGACGAGATGAATGAGTCGCGGTTCTCGGCGGCTGCCCTGCCCCACCGCCAGAATCGCCCCGGCATCGAGTTCCTCGAGCAGCGCCCGATCGTAGATGGAACACGCCAGCCCAGTCTCCTGTGCGATCTCCCACGCGATCCCGCTGAGCCGCTCGGGGTCGAGCACGTTGGCAGGTTCGTTGGTCAGGTCTCGGGCGAAGCACACCGCATCGCTCGTCAGGCGCCCGCGCTGGATTCCCTCTTCGACCTCAGTCCCCTCACCGAGTACGACCAGCTGCCGCAACCGCGTTCCACCCTCACCGGATCGGTAGCGGTGGAACCGGTAGCTGGTCAGCGCCGTCGTCTCGACGATCGTCTGGACGACTTGAGCAGAGCTCGATCCGCTCACGGCTACGATGGGCCAGGCGAGCACACTCGCACCGACCTCGCCGGCGAGTTTGGCTGCAAGTGCCGCCCCACGTCGCACGTCGGCGAGCGATCGCTGATGCTCTGCTCCCATGCCAACCACGACGAAACGTTCGGCCGCCAGACCGTCGATCGGGGGTAAGAGCGCAGCTTGCCCGACGCGTCCCGAGACCCCGATTGACCGCGCAGCGCGGACCAGCCGCTCGGCGACTCCCGCATCGATCCCGATGATCCGATCCAGTTGGCCATCCTGCCCGATCGGGAGAACGACCGTACCCTCGACGAGCGCCAAAGGCGTCGTACTCGCAGTGACCTCGAGCCGCACCTCATCCTCCGATCAACGGCATCGGTCCTGACGGTTTTTCCTGTTCGGTAACCGAGACGTAGTCGGGATAGGCCATTTCGCCGGCTCGAATGGGAACATCGACGATATTCTCGCGGGGCGGGATAGGGCAGGTCCAACGATCGTTGTAGGCACAGTACGGGTTATACGCCATATTGAAGTCGATCACGAGCTTGCCATCGGGCGTCTCTTGAGGGTCGAGATAGCGACCGACCGAATAGGTCTCGCTTCCGGCAGTCGCATCTCGGAAGGGTAAAAAGTAACGCCCACGGCCGACCTCCCGGTAGACCGTGAACGTCACGGGCTTCCCCTCGATTTCGACTGTCACGCGACCAGCGACGATGAACTCCTTCGGCTCACCCGTGGTGGTACCCAGTATCACGCGCTCTTGACTGCCACCGTCGCGTTGCAACTCGACGACGAAGCGGTATTCAGGCTTTACCGGATAATAGCGTAACCCGCGAAAGCGCTCCCGTTGTTCTGGCAGGAGCGGGGAATTTTCGTTGGACTTGAAGAACTCGTCCCGACGCTTGCGATACTCCTCGATGCGGCGGACATATGCTTCAGTCGTCCCAGCACTACTCGTCACCTCGCACACCCCTTTCGCTTCTATGCTTCATTCCATGGCGAAGGATACCCGAGAAAACACCGAGCCGGCCTGATGAGGCCGGCTCGGTGGTTGGTATGGGCGCCCCCGCGGGAAAGCCGGTTATCCGACTACCTCCACGGTGACGCCCGGAAGTTCGTGACTACTCATTCCGGGCATCACCCCCTTTCCCCTGCACGGTCTCGCTCGAGAGCCGCACATGGGCCCAGACTATCACGCCGGGTGCCCTCCGTCAACCCACAACAGGGCGCGCCGTACCGCAGCTGCAGCGCAAGGATTCGGACACTCGCTCGAGGCGAAGCCGCAAGCGATCACTCGATCCCCCTTGGGCAGCCACTTTTTGCTACCCAGCGTTCGCTTCCCACCAGGCCCGAGCATCGGCATCAGTGCTCGATCCATCACCGGATGATCCACCGCAGGTACGGCAAAGGGACTCCCATTCTCGGTCGCGTCGTCAGGCAGCGCAGCGTCTCGGGACACGACGAATCGGGTATCATCGAACGAACCGGTGGACGCTGGAAACCGGCCACGAAGAGGTGCATAGGGAAGCGAGGTTCACCATGCCGAACCGCCTCGCCAAGGAGAAGAGTCTCTACCTGCGGCAGCACGCTGACAATCCTGTCGATTGGTACCCCTGGTGCGAGGAAGCCTTTCGCGTCGCCCGAGAGCAGGACAAGCCGATTCTCCTCAGCATCGGTTACTCCTCCTGTCACTGGTGCCACGTGATGGAGCGCGAGTGCTTCGAGAATCCGGAAATCGCTCAGCTCCAGAACGAGCTCTTCGTCAACATCAAAGTCGATCGTGAGGAGCGCCCAGATCTCGACGAGCTGTACATGAACGCTTTGCAAGCGATGACGGGCTCCGGCGGCTGGCCACTCAACATCTTCCTGACCCCCGATGGCAAACCGTTCTACGGCGGTACGTACTTCCCACCGGAAGACCGCGGTCAGTTACCGGCTTGGCCACGCGTCCTGCTCGCCGTCGCCCAGGCCTATCGGGAGCGCCGCACGGATGTCGAGCGCGCGGCCGAGGATCTCGTCAGTTACCTGCAGCAGCAGTCACGCCCACCGCTCCAGGCAGTACCACTGCGTGAACAGTTGCTCGACGACGCTGCCCGCAACCTCGTCCCTCACTACGACCGGGAACATGGGGGTTTCGGGAATGCACCGAAGTTTCCCTCCCCGCTGCAACTCGAGTTTCTCCTGCGTACGTTTCGTCGTGCCGGCGCACCACGCGCCCTGGAAATGGTGCTGCAGACACTCACTGCTATGGCGCGTGGCGGTATCCACGACCAGATCGGAGGCGGCTTTCACCGCTACACGGTCGACGAAGCGTGGCTCGTCCCGCACTTCGAGAAAATGCTCTACGACAACGCCTTGCTAGCACGTGTGTATAGCCTCGCCTACCTCGCTTCCGGCAACCGACTCTGCCATACCGTCGCCGAAGAGACGCTCGGTTACCTGCAGCGCGAAATGCGTGGAGACCACGGAGCGTTCTTCGCTGCCCAGGACGCCGATAGTGAGGAGGGAGAAGGAGCCTTCTACCTGTGGACACCGGAGGACATAGCAGTCGTCTTAGGAAACGATGACGCTCGAATCGCCTGTCGTTATTTCGGTGTCACACCACGAGGAAACTTCGAGGGGAAGTCCATCCTGCACGTCGCGGAAGATCCCGCGACGATCGCGAGCGAATTCGGCCTTTCGCTCGACGAGCTCGATCGACGCATCGCCTCGATCCGTGCTCGCCTTTACGAGGCACGGGATAAGCGCCCTCATCCGGCCCGTGACGAGAAAGTGATCGTCGCGTGGAATGCGCTCGCTATCCGCGCCTTTGCGGAAGCAGGCGCTGCGTTCGATCGCCCCGACTTCGTCTCGATCGCGGAGCGTGCAGCGACTTTTCTCCAGGATCAGTTGTGGGACGGGAACACGCTCTACCACGTGTGGGAGGAAGGTGAGGCACGCTTCCCCGCCTTTCTCGATGATTATGCTGATCTCGTAAATGCGCTCGTGTCCCTCTACGAAGCGACCTTCGATCCATCCTGGATCGCCTGGGCACACCAACTCACTGAGGTGATGTTGGTCAAGTTCATCGATCCGGTAGCCGGTGACTTCTACGACACAGCGAGTGATGGAGAACAACTGATCGTCCGCCCGAAAACGTTCATCGATCAAGGCACGCCGAGCGGCAATGGAGCAGCAGCCGAAGCGCTCCTCCGCTTGGGTACGCTCTTGGGTGACCATCGGTTCATCGACCAGGCGCGAACGCTCTTGGAACGCTACGCCCAACTCGCCGTCGAGCACCCGATCGCCTGCGGGCAACTGTTGCTCGCGATGGACTTTGCGCTCGGTCATCCATTCGAAATCGCCATCATCGGTGATCCGATGCAACCAGAGACGCGAGCGCTCCTCCGGGTCGTCCAAGCGAGCTACTTGCCGCATCGTGTCCTCGCCTTGCGCCGCCCGGAGGACGAGATGGCCGCGACGATCGTTCCGCTTTTGGCCGAGCGTTCCCTGGTTGACGGACAACCAGCAGCGTACGTCTGCCGCAATTTCGCGTGCCAGCGACCGGTTACTACGCCTCAGGAACTGGCGAGCCAGCTGGGCATCGCACTGCCGGACAGCTGAATGACCGGCTCGAGGGGTAGCGCAGCAACCACAACCGGACCAGCTGGTCCACCGAACCGGTAGGAGAGGCACGCGCAGATGAACGCATACGCCTCACGGGGCTCGAGGCCAAACGCACGCTGGATCAGTGCGACGGCGTTTTCGAGCGCAGCCTGCTGAGCGCTCAGGATATCGGGTCCGAGGCCGAGTACGAGGAGTTCATCGTCGCTGCGAACCAGCGGTCCAGGAAGCCGTAGCTGGTGATCGACCGCGACCCGAACCGTGACGCGTGCGGCAGCTTCGATCGCGACGTGTACCGGTTCACCCGCACCGATCGCAGCATGCACGTCACCCAGGAAAAGGAATGCCTCCGCTCGCTGGACAGGCAACCAGATCGTGCTTCCGGCGTGCAGTTCGACCAGATCGAGGTTCCCACCCCAAGGCCAGACCGGCCGGAACGTCGAGCTTGCACCACGAGCGGGAGCGACGCCGATGCAGCCGATACTCGGCTGGAGAGGAAGGTGCAGTCGTTCGGAGACGACGAGTCGTCCGTCGTGCATGTCCAAGCGTTCGCACACCGTCTTCGGTAACAGTCGCCCCAGCGGACCGAACGAGCGGATGAAGACCAGCCAAGCGCGCTCGATGCTGATGGAGAGGATATCGACCCGAAGTGTGTCACCCGGACGCGCTCCGCTCACCGCGAGTGGACCAGTCACTTGGTTGAAGCGATCCAGTCCGATCTCTTCGACCGGGATGCCACTGGCGAGCAGCTCGTACGGCTCATCGCTTGTCTCGAACTCGACGATCGCGCCTGTCTCGACACGGAGCGCTGGTACCGAATTGGCATCGAGCGCCGCGTACCGCGAGGATCGAGGAATCCGATACGGACTGACCGACACCGTGCCTGCTCCTTCCTCCGATGTGATCGTTCTCTGCAACCACACGGTACACTTTCGCGAGATGGGGTAGGAGGCTCAGGCAAGGGATGGCACGCCAGACCTTCGTCATCGGTACGGCTGGGCACGTCGATCACGGAAAATCGACGCTCGTCAAGGCGCTCACCGGGATCGATCCCGACCGGCTCCGCGAGGAAAAGGAGCGGGAGATGACGATCGATCTCGGTTTCGCCTGGATGACGCTCCCGAGTGGCCGCCGGCTGAGTATCGTCGATGTCCCCGGGCATGAGCGGTTCATCAAGAATATGCTCGCCGGGGTCGGCGGTTTCGATGCTGCGCTCCTGGTGATCGCCGCCGACGAAGGTCCGATGCCGCAAACGCGAGAACATCTGGCCATCCTCGACTTGCTCGAGATCGGGCACGGTCTCGTCGCGGTGACCAAGATCGATCTCGTCGAAACCGACTGGCTCGAGCTCGTCATCGTCGAAATCGAGGAACTCTTGCGCGACACTGCTCTCGCCGGCGTCCCGATCGTTCCTGTCTCGGCCGTGACTGGCCATGGTCTCGATGACCTCGTGCGCGTGATCGACCGGGTGCTCGATGAGGTCCCCCCTCATGCGAGTGGTGGGAAGCCGCGGTTGGCGATCGATCGCGTTTTCACCGTCGCGGGCTTCGGCACGGTCGTCACCGGCACGCTGCGGGACGGCGAACTGGAAGTCGGCCAGGAAGTCGAAATCCTCCCCCGAGGGCTCCGGGCACGAGTGCGCGGCTTGCAGAGTCATCGAACGCGGGTCGATCGGGCTCTACCAGGATCGCGCACCGCAGTCAATCTGAGTGGCGTCGAAGTCGAGGACCTGGCACGCGGAGACGTTCTCACCGTCCCTGGCTGGCTCCGACCGACGATGCTGCTCGACGTCCGCTTGCGCATGTTGCCCGATGCCCCGGAGCCGCTCGAGCAGAACGACGAGGTCGACTTCTTCGTCGGAGCGAGCGAGACACTCGCCCGCGTGACGCTTCTCGACGCTGAACGGCTCGAACCGGGCATGGTCGGCTGGGTTCAACTGCGCCTTCAGGAGCCGGTTGTCGCCGTGCGCGGCGACCGTTTCATCATCCGCCGACCCTCGCCGAGCGCGACACTCGGAGGCGGCATCATCATCGACACGGCTCCGCGCCGGCATCGCCGCTTCCGTCCAGAAGTTTTGCGCGCACTCGAGCTCCTCGCCTCTGGATCCCCCGAGGCGCTGCTGCTCCATGCCTTGGAACGCGGCATCGCCGAGTGGCGTGATGTGCTCCGACGAACGAATCTCGACGAGACGACCGCCACGAGGGCCATCACCCAACTGATCCAACAGGGCCGGGTCGTCTGCTTGGAGAATGCGGGAAGCGCGTTGAACCTGTCCAGCGCACTGGCCGAGCATGGAGTGCTGGAGCGGATCACTGCCCAGTTGCTCGACCTTCTCCGCGACTATCACGCCCGCTATCCACTTCGGCGCGGGCTTCCACGTGAAATGGCACGGAGTCGCCTCGGACTCGCGCCCCGTCACTTCGAACTCCTCATCCACTGGCTCGCACAGGCCGGCGCTGTCGTCCAAGACGACGATGTGTTGCGTCTGCCCGAACATCGGATCCAATTGAGCGAGGAGCAAGAGACCCGAGCGCGTGCCTACGAAGCTGCTTTGCTGCGTGAGCCGTTCTCACCGCCGTCTCCCAGCGAGTACGGTATCGAGCCGGAACTCGTCCAAGCGCTCGCTGACCTGGGGCGTGTCGTCCGCGTCAATGACGAGGTCGTCTTCGCTCCGTCTGCTTGGGCGGACATCACAGAGCGTGTACTCGCACTGATCGATACCCATGGCAGTGTGACGCTCGCTCAGGTACGCGACGCACTCGGGACGAGTCGCAAGTACGCGCAGGCACTCCTCGAGTACCTCGACCAACAGCGGGTTACCAGACGGATCGGTGACGCGCGTGTCCGGTATGTCTGAGTTCACCGGTGACGCGATTTTCCTTTCCCCGCACTTCGATGACGTTCCACTCTCGTGCGGCGGGACAGTCGCCTTGTTCGCCGAGAGTGGTCGCAGGCCCCTCATCCTCACGCTCTTCGGTGGAGAGCCAGCCGGGCCCCTCAGCATGTTCGCGCGGCAACAGCACCAGTGGCGGAGTATGGACGACCGAACGGCTGTCGAATCGCGGCGAGAGGAAGAGCGTGCCGCTGCCGCCGAACTCGGGGCGATGGCACACTGGTTCGATGTCCCGGACGCGATTTACCGCGATGCCCGTTATAACTCGGACGACGAACTCTTCGGACCTATTCACCCCGATGATCTGGTACTGGTCGATGAGCTCCTCGGTCTCGTCGAAGAGATGATCCGCTCCCGCGCCGAATCTCCGGCGATTTTCGTTCCCCTCGCTCTCGGCAATCATGTCGATCACCAAATCGCTCGTCTGATCGGTACACGCTTGGTCAAACGAGGTCTTTCGGTCTGGGGCTACGAGGATCAACCCTACAGCGCCACACCACGGGGCAAGGCCGAGCGCGATCGCACCATCCAGCGGTGGACAGCCGGTCCGCCGTGGCTCGTCTTTCTTTCGGAGGAACTCTTCCAGAGACGCCTGCGAGCGATCGATCAGTATCGAAGCCAGATCGCTTTCGTCTTTCGCGACCTCGGCCCCTTCGATCGAGTCCTCCGGTCGTATGCGTTGGAGGTCGGACGAGGCAAGCTCGCCGAGCGTTTCTGGGAACTCCAGCCACTTGCCAGCGCCGAGAGAGTGCACGAACGACGGAGAGACGAACAGTCCTGAGTGCTCGTCGGCGAGGGCCAACCATCGCTCGCCGGCACTCCTCCCGTCTCACCGCTCTCCAACGAAATCACGATCATGACGCGCGCGAGAGATCCTGGAGGAGCACCCCTCGATCACGCCGTATCCACTGCCGATAGTGCGCACCGATGTTTCCCATTTCCACTTGCCAGCCAGGCGGGTTCGCAGGCGTGAACGTCAGACAGCGCCGTTCGAAACACTGGACGAGAACGTCCTGCTCGACACCCCCGACCGGGACCCTCACCCAGTACGGCTCAGTGATCGGATAACCGACAACAGCGACCCACGGCGAGAACAGCGGTTCCTCGCGGAGTCGGTGTCCGGCCCAAACCGCCCCACGTTGCTCGAGCCAGTTCGCGAAAATGGAAGCCACTCCATGACCAGTTTCTGCAAAGACTGCTCCGTACCTCACCCCATAACGAGCCAGTTCCTCGTCGTGCACGACCGTCCCATCGGGAAAGAGGCGTTCCGCGACGAGTTCGTCGGTAGGACCAGAGGGGACAGCGAGCAGTCTTCCCAGCAAGGCGTACGTGATGGGATTACCCGGATCGCCCGCGACCGCGATCGCGGCTGGCTTCCGCTGGACGTACGCCTCGTCGCCGATTTGCTGCCGGCCGGTCAGGAGTTCCCAGGCCAACCGGCCACCGGTCACCCGCCAACGCGCGTCGACAGCACGGTCGGGATCAGTCAGTTCCATCCGACCTTTTTCGTGATAACGGACCAGACGCTGCCCTCCGGGTGCATCGGCGTAAGCTTCCCACTCGACCGGGCCCAGCGCTGGGCCCCAAAGCCAGGTCCGCGTTACGAGCCCTCGAGCAACCGGGTCATCCGTCCGGCGCCACCACCAGTCGAACAAGCGCTCGGCGTCGGCTGGCCCGGTGAGCCGATCGAGTTTCGTCCAACCGTAGTCGAGGAGCTTGGCCGCGTCGTCGTACCAGGCGGCGAGGGTCGAACCAGTCAGGACCACGATCGCTGTCTTGCCTGCCCGCTCAGCAACCTCGATCAAACAGAGGCCCGCTTCATCGGTCCAACCGGTCTTCCCACCGATGACCCCAGGGTAGCGGTCGGGCAGTCGATTCGTGTGCCGCCACGAGAATCCTTCGCCGCGATAGCTTGCTGCACCGAACATCTCGACGAAAACCGGATCGGCGAGCGCGACGCGCGTGAGCCGCGCCAGATCGTAGGCACTACTGACATGGCCAGGTTCGTCCAAACCATGAGGATTGCGAAAAGACGTCGCTTCCAGACCCAACTCGACCGCCTTCGCGTTCATCCAGGTGACGAAGCGCTGGCGCGCAGCTGGATCCTCTGCATCGGGGCTTCCACCGTCTGCCCGCGCGATCGCCATCGCGGCATCGTTCCCGCTGCGGAGCAGTAGGCCATACAGCAGCGTCCGCAGCGTCACGACTTGCCCAGCTCGCAACCCGGCTGACGACTCGCCGATCAGGTCTTCTGGCACGATGGTGACTGGCTGATCCAACGCACCCCGTTCGAGCGCGACCACTGCGGTCATCACCTTGGTCAGACTCGCGATTGCGACTGGTTGGCGAGCCGCTCGCTCAGCGACGATCTGGCCGGTTGCGGCGTCCATGATGATCCAATGCTGGGCAACGACCTCAGGTATCGAGTCCGCCCGAACAGGGATCGGGATGGCGAGCGCGACGAGGAGGAGACCGAGCACGCAGCGCACGAGTCGCCCGGACACCGTTTTCCCCTTCCTCAGCGGTTCCACGAATCACACCGTCCACAGTTTCCGCGGATGAGACGACTCGTGACAAGCGGTTTGGGTCATCTCCGGGAGACCGGACACGCCATGCACTCTCGTCCTCCCCGGTCCTGCACTACCCTGTGTCACGGCGAACCGAGATCTACGATGAGCGGGGACGCCATTCGCGATCCTCACCGAGCCAGCAACCCGCGTGCGGGAACGTTCGCGCGTCCGCTCGCCCCCGCGTTGTCCCGACTTACAGGCACGCTGCAGCGTGGAGCTGTGCCGGGCGACTACTCCGAGTTAGCCTGTGTTCCCCGAAAACGAACTGCAGCACGGGTATCCGTGCAGGACGCACTGCGAACGTGGAGTGCTCGGCACGAAAACGGTGCCCAAATCGCCTGACAACCGGATCGCCCATGGCCGCAGCGTTCTGACGCCCTCGACCGGCTTCGGGTTCTTGCATCAGACCAACTTGCCTGCTGACCGGTCACGCTGCCTGTCCTGATCGGCAACGTGCCGCAACCCGGTCGTGCTCTGCTCAGTCCGTTCTCGCCGGCCGACGTGGGATCGGTACGACCGCGTCGATTCAGCACGCTCTGTGGGCCTCACGCTTCGAGCGGCGTCACGGCGAGACGATCCAGTTCGGCCAAGACGTTGGCCATCTCGATCGCAACGAGCGCTGCTTCGGCTCCCTTGTTCCCCATCTTGGTTCCCGCACGCTCGACCGCCTGCTCGATGGTGTCAGTCGTCAGCACCCCGAAGACAACTGGGACATTGGTCTGCAACGCCACATGAGCGATTCCCTTCGAGACCTCGGCCGCTACATAGTCGAAATGCGGCGTGGCTCCCCGGATCACTGCGCCCAAACAGATGACTGCGTGGTACCGGCGCGATTCAGCCAAACGCTTGGCCACGAGCGGAATCTCGAACGAACCGGGAACCCAGACGACCTCGATCGCCTGTGGCTCGACGTCATGGCGCACCAGCGCATCGACCGCGCCATGGAGCAATTGCCGCGAAATGAACTCGTTGAACCGGCTGACGACGATGGCGAAACGTCGGCCCCGTCCGGTCAATTTCCCCTCGACGACACGGATGGCCTGACCATTCAACGACATCATCGCGTGCCTCCTCGTTGCTCGTCACCCACCGCCGCCAGTTCTTCCAGCAACACGAGGTGTCCGAGCTTGTCGCGTTTGGTACGCAAGTAGCGGTGATTGTGTACCGTGGGCGGCAGTTCCAGGGGTACTCGCTCGACGACTTCGAAACCGAGTTCCTCGAGTGCTGCGATTTTGCGGGGATTGTTCGTCAAAAGTCGCAAGCGTTCGATACCGAGATCGCGCAGGATGATCGCAGCCTCCCGATAATCGCGCAGATCGGCCGGAAAACCGAGATGCAGGTTGGCCTCTACAGTATCCAATCCCATGTCCTGCAGGTGATACGCCCGCAACTTGTTGAGCAGGCCGATCCCCCGTCCCTCTTGCCGAAGATAGACGACGACGCCGCGTCCTGCCGCGGCGATCCTGGCCAGCGCTGCTTCCAACTGGGGACCACAATCGCAGCGTTCCGAACCGAAGACATCACCGGTCAAACACTCCGAATGCAAGCGGACGAGCACCGGCTCGTCCCTAGTGAGATCCCCATGGACGAGTGCCAGATCGATCTGGTCACCGCCGACTCGGCGATACGCCCGGAGCTGGAACCGTCCGTAGCGTGTCGGCAGCGTCGTCTCAGCGACGCACTGCGCGGGACGCTCGTGAACCAGCCGATAGGCAATGAGATCAGCCACATGGACGATCGGCATATCGTGTTCAGCAGCGAAGCGCTCGAGTTCCGGCAAGCGTGCCATCGTCCCGTCGGCGCTCATGATCTCGCAGACGACCGCGACCGGATGCAGGCCTGCCAGACGAGCCAAGTCGACCGATGCTTCCGTTTGCCCGTCGCGCTCCAGCACCCCTCCCGGCCGAGCGCGCAGCGGGAACACATGGCCCGGCATCACGAAATCTGCTAGCGTCGCCGAGGGGTCAGCGAGCTTGCGGATCGTCACCGACCGATCGTACGCCGAGATCCCGGTTGTCACGCCTTCACGCGCCTCGACGGAGATCGTGAAGGCGGTTCCGAACCGTGACCCGTTCGTTCCCGGCGGAACCATCAGGGGAAGACCCAAGCGATCCGCCCACTCCGCTGCCATCGGCACGCAGATGAGTCCCCGCGCCTCGCGGGCCATGAAGTTGACCGCTTCCGGCGTACAGAACTGCGCGGCGATCGCCAGATCACCCTCGTTCTCCCGATCGGCATCGTCGACGATGATGACGAAACGTCCAGCACGAAATGCCTCGATCGCCCTTTCGACTCGTGCGAAGCGCGTCACGACTCGACCTCCGTTCGCGGACTGACGAATCCGGCCCGGTGCAACGACTCGAGAGACAGAGCACCGCTGGCACCGCACGCGAGAAACTGCTCGACGTACTTGGCGACGATGTCCACCTCCAGGTTGACCAGCGCACCTGGTCGCTTCCGCGGCAACGTGATGTGCTCCTGCGTATAGGCAACGAGGGAAACCTCGAACTCGTTCGGGAGCCGGCGCTGCACTGTCAAGCTCGCCCCATCGACCGCGATGAATCCTCGTTCGACGACGTACCGCATCGCCTCCGCTGGAGCAGCGATGCGGACGATGAGAGCCGAGCCATCCCGATACGTCGTGACGATCCGGCCAACCGTGTCCACGTGACCTTGCACGTAGTGTCCACCGAACCGTCCACCGACCGGCAGCGCCCGCTCGAGATTGACGAGATCACCGACCGCGATCTTGCCGAGCGTCGATCGGCGCACCGTCACCGGCTGCAACTCCACCTGGAAACTGTCCGGAGCCAGATCCGTCACGGTAAGGCAGACACCATCGACCGCAATGCTGTCCCCGAGCCTGGTTCCCTCCAGGACGGTGCGACAACCGATGCGCAAGCGAAGCCCACCACCGCTGACCGACTGGATCGCGAGCACACGACCGATTTCCTCGACGATGCCGGTAAACATCATGCCCCCTCAGGCACCCAAATCGGACGCAAGCGTCCTTCGATCACGAGATCGTCTCCCACCTGCCGGATACGAACGCCACTGAGTCGAGGAGCGTCTTCCATGCGTGCCACACCCTCACCAGCAACCGGGACGGGTGCAGCGGCCCCACCGACCAACACTGGTGCGATGAACGCCACGACCGCATCGGCCAATCCCTGATCGAACAGACTGCCGAGTACTCGACCGCCCCCTTCGACGAGGACCCGGTTGATGCCTCGTTCTGCCAGCACCCGCAGGGCAGCAGCCAAATCGACGCGACCGCAACGGAGAGGAACGAACGCCAACTCGGCTCCCGACTTCCACAAGGCTGCGACCCGTTCCGGCGGTGCAGCCTCCGTGGTGATCACGAGCGTGCGTGCCGGTAGGCGACTGTCCAGCAAGCGAGCCGATGGTGGCGTTCGTGCTCGTGTATCGATCACCACGCGGAGCGGCGAGTGCGGTCCCCCCTCGCCGGCATCGCTCGGGTCGAGACGAGTCGTCAACTCCGGATCATCAGTCAAGACCGTTTCGACACCAACCAGGATAGCGTCGTGTCGATCCCGCAATTGGTGCGCGTAGCGGCGCGCCTCCGGACCAGTGATCCATTTCGAATGGCCTGTACGGGTCGCGATGTGCCCGTCGAGCGTCATCGCATACTTGAGCGTGACCTCTGGCAGACCCTCGCGCAAGCGCTTCAGGTAGCCCGCATTCACCTCAGCTGCGGATTCCGCTTCGATCCCGACCGTGACGTCGATTCCGGCCTGGCGCAGGATAGTGAACCCGCGTCCAGCCACTGCCGGGAAGGGATCGAGTATGGCGGCAACGACACGCCGGATACCGGCCTGAACGATGGCATCGACACAGGGCGGTGTTCTTCCGTAGTGCGCACACGGCTCCAACGTGACGTAGAGTGTCGCCCCACGAGCCCGCTCCCCTGCCTGCTGGAGCGCGACGACTTCCGCGTGCGGTCCTCCCGGCGGCTGGGTGCACCCCTCACCGACCACTTCGCCGTCGCGCACGATCACCGCACCTACTGCCGGGTTCGGAGCGACCCGCCCCTGCGCCCGTCGAGCGAGGGCGATCGCCCGCTGCATCCAGTAACGATCCGTGTCGAGTTCCCGCATCACCGTCGCCCATGACGAAGAACCCGGGTGGCAAAGCCCCCGGGTTCAGGTTCGGTCGAAGTTCCTCGTTGACCGGTATCGATAACCGGCGCAACGACCTTCTCCCATCCGGACTATACCGTCGGCCCCGGAATTGGCGCTATCGACGCCTCACCGGATCCTGCGGCCGATGGCCGCTCGCGGGCTTTACCGCCGGTCGGGAATTGGCGCTCCAGGCGCCTCACCCTGCCCCGAAGGTCTTGCATCGACCAGTCTACGTCACGCTCAGCGCGCCGTCAACTCTGCACTCACCGCAGTTTTCGAGATCGGTCTTCCGCTCGCGGGTGAGGGCGAACCACGATCCAGACGATCGAGCCACCGCTCAGCCCAACGAGCAGCCCAATAGCCGCACATGCCGTGAACGCCGCCCCCGGGCGGTGTCGCTGCGCTGCACAGGAACACCGCTGGATCGGACGTCCGATACGGTGGCCACGGCCACAAGGCAGGACGGGTAAAGAGCTGGTCGAGCGTCGGCCATCCTCCAGAAAGATCGCCCTCGACGAGATTCGGGTTGGCTCGCTCCAGGTCTCGAGGCTTCCACGCACGGCGAGCGACGATCCGTTCCCGGAATCCGGGTGCGAAGCGCTCCACCTGCTGTTCGATCGCCTCTGTCGCGTCACCATCCCACCCCGGTGGCACGTGGCAGTACGCCCAGACGACGTCGAAACCCGGACTCACCCGACTCTGATCAGCGCGAGCAGGCTGAACGAGGATCACGAACGGTTTCTGCGGCATGCGTCGACAGGCCACAGCCTCCTCAGCTGCGGCGATCTCCTCCCAGCTCCCACCGAGATGGACAGTCGCCGCGAGTGCACACTCCGGAGCCCGCCAAGGGACTGTCCCCCGAATCACCCAGTCGATCTTGAACACGCCCGGTCCCGGGCGGAAGCGAGCGAGTTGCCGCTGATAGGCCGGGGTGAAGCGCGCACCGGCGATCCGGAGAGCCACCGGCGGACTCGTGTCCAAGAGCAGGACGCGAGAGGGTGGGAGATCCTCGAGTCGCTCCACTGACACACCATACCGTACTGAGCCACCGTGCCGTTCGAGCTCGCCCACCAGCGCCTTCGCCAAGCGCTCTGTACCCCCCGCGAGAAGCGGCCAGCCGACGAGGTGCCCGCACCCGGCGAGAACCAAGCCGAACGCCGCAGAGGGCGGCTGCTCGAGCGGCAACGTGCTGTGAGCGGCGAGGCCAGCGAACAGTGCCTGTGCTCGTTCCCCAGCGAAGCGCCGGATCACTGACCGCGCCGAGCGGAGTCCTACCAGTGCGAAGCGCAGGACTTCCACGAGTCGCGGGCGACATCCCGGGAAACGCACCACACCCGGCAGGGGGGAGAGGACTGCCGCGAGCAACGCCGTTCCGCTCGCGAGCCACGGCATCATCAGTGCTCGATATCTGGCTGCATCCGGACCCAGCTGCGCCGCGGTCCGCTCGAGATCACGCCACAGCAGGACCACTGTTCCGTCATCGAAGGGATGGGCCAGCACAGCAGGAGACCAGAGCCAGTGGACGCGGTCGATCACCCCGATGCTTCGAAAGAACGGGGATGCGAGCGCCAGCGGCAAGACGGACGCGCAATGGTCGTGGACACAGCCGGGAACGATGCTCTTGTCGGTGCGTAGCCCCCAACCAGCCCGTTGTGCTCGCTCCAGCAGCAGGACACGGCGACCATTGATGGCCAAAGCGAGAGCAGCTCCCAGTCCGTTCGGCCCTGCCCCGACGATGACTGCGTCCCAGACTTCGCGCACGCCCGTTACCCCGTCTTAGGCCGAGCTGTCCTTTTCCGGTTCAGCTTGGGCTCGCGCGACCGATTCCACCATCGCGACGAAAGCCGCCTCCGGTCGAGCTCCCTCGAATTCCAGCGACTCGTTGATCACGACTTTGGGAACAGCGAAGATACGATACCGCTGAGCGATGTGCGGAAACTCGCTCACTTCGATCACGTCCGCGGTCACCTTCTCGCTCTCGATTGCCATCATGTGCGCCAACCTGGCGACACCTGGACAGTATGGTCAAGTAGGTGTCACGAAAACCTTGATGTGAACCGGCTGTGCGAGTTTGGCGAGCGTCTCCCGGCTCAATGGCGAGAGCTCCGTCGTCCCCCGCGAGACATCGATGATATCCTCGATCAGCGTCGCGAACTCGTAGCCAGCCGGTACCCCGATGAAACGGAGTGTCCCCTTGTTCTGCCCCTTCAGAATGATCGCTGGGATCTCTTCGACACCCGCCTCCCGTGCTTTGACTGCTTCCTGCAAGAGATCGTACATTTCGAGCGTGATCTTTTCGGACAGTGCAGCCACCTCTTCGAGGAGTTGGTTCGTCTCGCGGCAGGTCGCACACTCGTAGCCTGGAATGCTGATCTGGGTCACGCGCTGCGTGAAAAGTTGGATAGTTACTGGATCACGCAGGCGTTCGGCGAAGACATTACGCAAGTACTCCTGATCGGCTGGCGAAAGAATCGGCATCGACTACCCCCTTCCAGTACGGAGTCACCCTGTGCGAAGCGTAACCGATGGTCGCTGCTCGTGCCAGATCGATGATTCGGCGACGACCAGAGGGCCCTCGCCATCGTCCTCCCGCCCTCGTCAGGGATCGCTGAGTCGGCCCGTCCATGGGCCGTAGGCGGTGCGTCATGATCGCCCTCGGCCGACCGACCGTTTCTCGATGATTCGACCGCATCCGGAAAAATTCGTTTCGACGCTGACCTCGTATCGTTCCTCGTCAGCGAAGAGTTCTGGTTCCCGCTTCCGACAACCGTCGCAACAGACTTTCCGCCGCACTCGGCTCGAGTCGTCGACGCTCGCCTCGTGGGAAGGCACGATGCTGAAACCGGAAGTTCGCTGCAAGCGCGACTCAGGGTAAAGACGACGAGTTTCCGCGAGGTCCATCGCAGCGCCGGAAAGTCGAACACGGAACAGAGAGCAGCCAACGGGTAACTTGCCGCTATGCTAGCATGGCGTGAGGGAGACCGTCATGGGACGCTTGCTCATCGGCACCTCGTCCTGGACCGACCACGAAGGCTTCTATCCTGCAGGCATCGACGGCCGCGAGCGCT
Source organism: Thermomicrobium sp. (assembly GCA_034434855.1). GTDB lineage: Bacteria > Chloroflexota > Chloroflexia > Thermomicrobiales > Thermomicrobiaceae > Thermomicrobium. The sequence goes on along the minus strand of DAOTYK010000354.1, from coordinate 2,468 downwards.
TGCGTTTCTACGCGCGCTATTTCCCGATCGTCGAAGTGAACTCGACCTATTACGCGATTCCCTCGCGTCGCGTCGTCCAAGGCTGGGTCGAGCGCACCCCACCCGGATTCGTCTTCGACGTCAAGCCACCCCGCCAGTTGACTGCGACACCGGAGCAGCCGGGGGGAGAGGCACCGGTTCCCGACGCAGATATCGTGCACCGGTTTCTCGATGCCATCGAGCCACTGATCACCGCGGGAAAACTCGGCGCGATCACGTTCCAGTTTCCGCCCTCGTATCGCAATACAGAAGAGCACCGCGAATACCTACGGCTCCTTCCTGAACTGTTCCCTGATCTTCCGCTTTCGATCGAATTTCGCCGGCGCGATTGGCTGGACGCTCGTCATGCGCATGCCACGCTCGAGCTCCTCCGCGAGACCGGCCTCAGCTATACGATGGTCGATGAGCCGCAGGTCGGGATCGGCTGTGTTCCCCCCATCTACGCGGTTACCAATCCTCGTCTCGCGGTGGTGCGCTTCCACGGGCGCAATGCGGAGACCTGGTACCGGTTCACCGGCAAGACCGGCGAGCGTTTCAACTGGGAGTACCGCCGGGAAGAACTCGAAGAGTGGCGTCCCAAGCTGCTCCGGGCTGCGGCCGAAGCACAGGAGGTTCACGTCTTTTTCAATACCAACTACGGAAACCAGGGACCACGCAACGCGGTACTCCTGATGGATCTCCTCGGCATCGAGCATCCGCCGCTGCCGGGGATCGGCTGAGTGTCAGCGCACCTGCAAGCGGTACTGCAGAAGAAAGTTCCAGAGCGCATCAGCAGCTGCTGAGGGCTGTCGGCCAGCCCGGCGCACCAGCGACCACCAGCGCCGAACCGGAAAACCCTGGACATCCAACACGATGAGCCGCCCAGTTTCCAACTCGAGCCCGATCGCATCGCGTGGCATGACCGCGACACCGAGGTCAGCCGCCACTGCTTGCTTGATCGCGCCGTTGCTGCGCAGTTCCATCGCCACACGGGGAGAAAGTCCAGCTTCGGCAAAGATCCGTTCCATGTCAGCGCGCGTGCCCGACCCGATCTCGCGCACGAGAAACGGCTCGCGGGCGATCTCATCCAGCGGGATCTGATGACGGCGAGCGAGGTGATGGCGTGGTGAGGCGATCACGACCAGCTCATTGGGTAGAAATTGCTCGATCTCCAGGTCTTGCGGGTCCTCGATGAGTCCCATGATCGCCACATCGGCATCGCCTGCCAACAAACGTTGGTGGACAGCGAACCGGTTGAGCACATCGAGCGAGAGCTCGACCCCAGGGTAGGCCCGATGGAACGCACCGAGTGCCCTCGGCACCACATAGATCCCGGCAGTGGTACTAGCGGCCACCCGCACCTGCCCACGTTGCGCACAGCGCAGCTCGTGAACCGCCGCCAGTGCCTCGTCCAGAAGATCCAACAGTCGCTCGGCATAGGGGAGAAGCTGGCGCCCCGCTTCAGTCAGCTCCACACCTCGACCGGTACGCTGGAACAAAGGTACACCCAGCACCTGTTCGAGCGACTTGACCTGGGCAGAGACAGCGGGCTGACTGATGACCAGGTCTTCAGCAGCGCGCGAAAAACTCCGATGCCGCGCCACGGATCGGAACACCTGCAGCTGCCGGAGGCTCACATCCATATAGCTTCCTCCTATGCCGCTCATCACAAAGTACTATTGGAAATTATATGCCAATATCCCTATGCTGTGAAGCGGAAGAGGCGAATCGTCGGCGAGCGACGAATGCAGGAGGTTCTCATGCCTCGGATGTCGCGCCAGTGGATCATGACTCGCCAGTACACCGCGCAGCCCCTCATCCCTCTCGCAAAAGCTCTCCTCACCGTAGTATCGCGCTGATCCGCTCGGGCGAAGTGAGACTCCGCCTGCTCGGGGTCCACCAACACATCGCCCAGTATCCATCGCTCGCGATACCCCAAGAAACGTCCATTTGTTAGTCAGGAGACCAGTGAAGGGAGGATTCGCCATGTGGTCGCTACCGCAAGCCGTGACTGATCCGAACGAACTCCGCGAAACCCCGCTCCTTCCCCCTGGGTATCGAGTTCCCGCCTCGCGCTGGATTCACCCGAGCACGCGACTGCGTCAGCTCCTCGAGACTCTCCCCTACGTGTTCGCCCCTGGTGTCTTTGACCCCCACGGCGCACAACTCGTCATGTACTACGGCTTTCCGGCTGTCTACTTCAGCGGCTATTCCTTCGCGATCGGCCATCTGGGCACGACGGATATGGATCTGTATTCCAGCGTGGAGATCGCCGATGCTGCACGCCGCATCGTCGCCGGGCTCCGCAAGTTCCAGCTCACGATGGCCGTCGGCGATCCGGAGAAGGGACTACCCCCGAAGCATCTCCATATTCCACCGGTCGTCGCCGACATGGACACCGGGTACGGTAATATCTTCAACGTCCAGCGCACCACGGAGCTCTATGTCAC
>DAOTYK010000353.1:0-2056 GCA_034434855.1 Thermomicrobium sp. | reverse complement strand
ACGAACTCTTCGTCGTGGCTGCCCGAGCAGTCGGGGCGAGCCCGGCGCGCATTCTCCTGCGCCACATCTTGCCGAACGAGGTCGCTCCGCTCCTCGTCTTGATGACGCTCCATTTGACTAGCCTCGTCCTCTTGGAGTCGTCCTTGAGCTTTCTCGGCATCGGCGTGCAGCCCCCGACGCCGAGTCTGGGCAACATCTTGGGTGATGCGCGCAATTACCTGCAGATCGCGTGGTGGCTTCCCGTCTTCCCGGGTGCTGTCCTTTTGGCGATCACCCTCTCGTTCAACGAAGTCGGTGACTGGTTGCGCGACGTGACCGATCCGACGACGCGACATTGGTGACCGTGCAGTGAGCGAAAGGAGGGTAGGACAGTCGAGCACAGCGAGAAACTGACCGGTCGCAGGTTGCAGAGACGCACACGCTCGCCGAGCGAAAGGAGCAGTTCGATGGATCGCCGACCAGTTCACAACGGGGCGTTGCGGGTCACCCGGCGGCAGATCGTCGCCGCACTCGCCGCTCTACCTGGCGGCTTGCTTCTCGCCTGCAACACGAGCGAGAGCACGCCAACCCCGGCTTCTGGAACAACGCCCGCCAGCGCAGGCCAAGGAACGGCGCAGCCGCCCAGCATGCCCTCTCCGACCGCAGCACCGGCTTCGGTCGCCACCGCGACGGCGGTGCCGCGCCGCGAGTTGCGGATCGGCGTGCAGGGACTGCCGCCCAATCTCGATCCGCACCAGCAGCTCTCCAACGTCGGGACTCGCGTGACCTATTCGATCTTCGACTATCTGATCCGGCGCGACTTCCTGAGCGGTCCGCAGCCAGGGACTGGTTTCGCGCTCGTCCCCTGGGTCGCCAAGGAGTGGAAGCGGGTCGATGACCTGACCGTCGAGTTCACCTTGCGCGACGACGTCACCTTCCACGACGGAAGCAAGTTGACAGCCGAGGACGTGGTCTTCACCTTCGAGCGACTGTTGAAAGACACGCCGGATCGCTTACGGGAATCAGCCAGCTACTTCAAGACGGTCGCCGAGATCACCGCGCTAGACCAGAACCGCGTCCGCTTCGTGACCCAGAGTCCCGATCCGGTGTTCGAGAAGCGGATCTCGTCCTGGGGCGGATGGCTGATCCCCAAAGCGTATTACGAGCGCGTCGGGATGGACGGCTTCGCACGGGCACCGATCGGCACCGGACCCTATCGGGTCGCCGAGTTCGTGACCGACGAGCGATTGGTGCTCGAGCCACACGAGACCTACTTTGGTGGACGCCCGACCGCCTCCCGCATCGTCTTCGAGGTCATCCCGGAGATCCAAGCGCGGGTCGCCGCGCTGCTGTCCGGCGAAGTCGACCTCATCACCAACGTGCCACCGGACCAGGTACCGGTGCTGCAGCGAAACCAAGGGATCGTCATCCGCAGCATCCCGCTCGCCAACTGTCACGTCCTTCGCTACAACTGCAATCACCCTCTTCTCCAAGACAAACGGTTGCGCCAGGCACTCAACCTCGGCATCGACCGCGAACTCTTGATCAAGACACTGTGGAACGGGCAGGCCGTCCGGATGCGTAGTCATCAATTCGAAGACTACGGTCCTCTCTACAACGCACAACGTCCTTACACGCCCTATGACCCCGATCGCGCTCGGCAGTTGGTCCGCGACTCCGGTTACGACGGCAGCACGATCCGTTACAACAACAAGCCGGGCTACTATACGCTGGGCAACGAGGCCGCTCAAGCGATCGTCGAGATGTGGCGGAAGATCGGGATCAACGCGGAAGTCCAGCTGATCGACTGGGCTGATCTTCCCAAGGAAGAGCGCATGGTCGGCTCATGGTCCAATTCCAACTACTTGGCCGATCCGGAGGGAGCGTTCTGGTTGCGTTGGGGTCCGGGAACAGCGACCCAACGCGACTGGTGGAAGCCGGAAAACCCGCGCTTCAACGAACTCGGCGAGCAACAGCGGCAGACGCTCGACCAGCAGTTCCGTTACCGCGCTTACCAGGAGGCGCTCGACATTTGGGAAGACGAGGCGCCCGGCACCGTTCTCTGGATCCCGATCGA
>DAOTYK010000352.1:0-4586 GCA_034434855.1 Thermomicrobium sp. | reverse complement strand
TACGTCAGCGTCCCCGTCGTGATCGGAGCCTGGCTCGCCCGTCTCCCGATCGTCATCCATGAGCAAACCGCGGTGGCCGGACTGGCGACACGAATCGCCGCGACCTTCGCTGACGTCGTGGCGATCTCGTGGGAAAGCACGCGCGCTCACTTGCGAGCGCGAACCATCGTGCACACGGGATTACCGGTCCGCCGTGACCTTCTCGGCGGGGATGCAGACCGCGCACGCCGGAGCTTGGGACTTACCGACGAGCTTCCGATCGTCTACATCACCGGCGGAGCACTCGGCGCTCACGCGATCAACGAAACGGTTCGCCAGTCTCTTCCCCACCTGCTGGCGATAACACAGCTCGTCCATCAGTGTGGGCCAACGAGTGTCAATGGTGATATGCCACGCTTGCAGCAGGCCCGCGCTCGGCTTCCGGAGTGTCTCCAGCAGCGATATGTCGTTCGAGAGCGCTTCAGTGAGGAACTCGCTGACATTTACGCGGCAGCAGACCTGGTGATCGGACGAGCAGGTGCGAGCACGGTCGCCGAAATCGCAGTGCTCGGCAAACCGGCTCTCTTCATCCCGCTTCCTGGTGCCCGCGCAGACGAGCAAACGGCTAACGCACGTTTGCTAGCGGATCGCGGAGCAGCGATCATCCTCCCGCAAGAACAGCTCACCCCATCGCGTCTCGTCGAGCTGGTCCGACATCTTTTGGACGACCTCGCACAGCTCCGGGCGATGGGCGAGCTCGGTCGCTCTCTGGTCATACCCGATGCAGCGGAGCGACTGGCGATGCTCATTCTTCGAGCTGCCCACCGCGAGAGAGTCGATCCTGTACCGCGCGTACAGCCAAAGAACTGACCGCCTGCGCGATCGAACCAACAGGAACGATGCGGAGTTCGCTCATTGGTGACGAAAGCCGCGCCGATGCCGGAACATACGCGCAACGGAAGCCCAGGCGAGCTGCCTCTTGGAGGCGCCGCTCGAGCCCATGCACGCTGCGTACTTCCCCCGCCAGCCCGAGCTCACCGATGAAGACGGCATCGTCATCGAGCGGTAAACCGCTCGCCGATGAAGCGATCGCGAGGGCGACACCGAGATCGGCAGCCGGCTCGACGAGTCGATAGCCCCCGGTCACATTGACGAAGACGTCCTGCTCAGCGAGCTTGAGTCCGGCATGCTTCGACAGCACTGCCACCAGTACTTGTAAGCGTGTCGCATCGAAGCCGGTGGCGATCCGCCGAGGTGTCCCATATCCCGCCGAACTCGTCAAGGCCTGCACCTCGATGAGAATGGGGCGCGTCCCCTCCAGCGTGACCACGACTGCACTCCCTGCAGCCTGCGACGCCCGCTCCGCAAGGAAGAGTGCCGAGGGATTGCTCACGTCGAGGAGGCCGCTATCCGTCATTTCGAAAACACCGATTTCGTTGGTCGATCCGAACCGATTCTTGGCTGCTCGCAACAGCCGATGTTGATGGAAACGCTCTCCCTCGAGGTAGAGAACGACGTCCACCATGTGCTCGACGACTCGAGGACCCGCGATCAGACCTTCCTTCGTCACATGCCCGACGAGGAAGACGGGTGTCCGCGTGCGCTTGGCGAACTGCAAGAGTTGTGCTGTGCAGTCGCGAACTTGCGAGACGCTCCCAGGCGATGACTCGCTGCTGCTCAGGAAGACTGTCTGAATCGAATCGACGATGAGAATGGCTGGATCGAGCTCTTGCGCGGCCTCGATCGCGCGATCGAGCGCGGTCTCCGCCAGAATCAGCACCCGGTCGCTGGCCTCACCGAGGCGGTCTGCCCGCAGTCTGATTTGCTCCGGTGACTCTTCCGCAGCAACATACAGCACCCGAAGTCCCTCGCTCGCCAATCGCAGCGCCGTTTGCAAGAGCAGGGTCGACTTGCCGATGCCCGGGTCGCCACCGAGCAACACCAGTGCTCCAGGGACCAAGCCACCGCCGAGGACACGATCGAATTCCGCTGATCGGAGCGAAAGGCGCGTTCGTGCGGCGCTGGTTACCCGTGACAGTTCCTGCACCGGGGCGCCAGTTCCTTTCGCGTCTCCTGACGCCGGGGCAGCTTCCACCGCTTGCTCGACCATCGTGCCCCACGCACCGCACGAAGGACAGCGCCCGTAGTAGCCCGAACTTTCCAGCCCACAGGACTGGCACACCCAAACGGTGCGACGGCGCGTTCGACTCCGTGGCACGAATCCTCCTCCGGCAGCAAGAACACCCGTTCGAGTGAGAAGTATAAACGAACACGGCACTGGCCGAAACCAGTGCCGTGCCTCGGTGCGACAACTTACTCCGTTATGAGACCGTGCTCAGTGCCTCTGCCGGCTCGATGGTGAGCAAGTCGTCGCGGACATCGATGACCACGGTGCTTCCCGGCTTGAACCGACCCGCGAGGATCGCTTCCGCCAACGGATCCTCGATCAAGTTCTGGATGATCCGCCGCAATGGACGGGCTCCGAACTGCCGATCGTAGCCGCGCTTCGCCAAAAGATCCTTCGCCGCATCGGTGACTTCGAGGCCGATCTGTTGCTCCGCCAGCTGCTTTCGGATCCGTTTGAGTTCCAGATCGACGATCTGTCGAACATGTTCTGGCGTCAGCGGATGGAAGACGATGACCGCATCGATCCGGTTCAGGAACTCCGGCCGGAAGGTCTGCTTGAGCTGCGAAAGGACTTTGTCCTTCATCGCCGTGTAATCAGCTTGCATCTTCTTGGTCGGATCGTCAGCCACCGCAAAGCCGAGGCTACCTTCGCGCTGGATCAGTTCCGCCCCGATGTTCGACGTCATGATCAGGATGGTGTTGCGGAAGTCGACACGCCGGCCTTTGGCATCCGTCAGGTTCCCGTCCTCCATGATCTGGAGGAGGATGTTGAACGCTTCCGGATGCGCTTTCTCGATCTCGTCGAGCAGGATGACCGAGTACGGCTTGCGGCGCACAGCTTCCGTCAGCTGTCCACCTTCCTCGTACCCGATGTAGCCGGGCGGCGCCCCCACTAGACGCGACACCGTGTGCCGCTCCATGAACTCACTCATATCGATCTTGATCAGCGCGTCCTCGCTTCCGAACATGAACTCAGCGAGCGCACGCGCCAACAGGGTCTTCCCAACTCCCGTCGGTCCGAGGAAGATGAAGGTCCCGATCGGTCGCCGCGGATCCTTGAGCCCCGCACGAGCACGGCGCACGGCTCGTGCGAGCGTCGAAATCGCTTCGTCCTGCCCGATCACGCGCTCATGCAGCGCTTCCTCCATATGGAGCAGGCGCTCGCTCTCCTCGGTGTGCAGACGGGTGAGCGGAATACCCGTCCACATCGAGACGACCTGGGCAATATCCTCTTCCGTCACGACCGGCTCTTCCTGGCCCTGTTCTTCGCGCCAGTGCTGCTCCAGTTCGTGGATACGCTGCACCAACTGTCGCTCGCGCTCACGCAACTCGGCAGCCAACTCGAACTCCTGGCTCGCCACCGCGGCATCGAGTTCGCGCCGCAGCGACTCCAGCCCGCGACGAGCCTCCTTGAGCGATGGTGGAGAGGCAGACCGATACATCCGGACACGGGATGCGGCCTCGTCCACCAAGTCGATCGCCTTGTCGGGCAAGAACCGATCGGTCACGTACCGTGCCGCCAACACAGCAGCCGCATGAAGCGCCTCATCCGAAATCTTGAGCTTGTGATGCTCCTCGTACCGCTCACGGATCCCCTTCAGGATCTCGATCGTTTCCTCGACAGTCGGCTCGTTCACGATCACGGGCTGGAATCGCCGCTCCAGTGCTGCGTCTCGTTCGATGTACTTCCGATACTCGTCGAGCGTCGTCGCACCGATCGTTTGCACCTCACCACGCGACAGCGCGGGCTTCAGGATGTTCGCGGCATCGACAGCTCCCTCAGCCGCGCCGGCACCGACCAACGTGTGAAGTTCGTCGATGAACAGGATCGTCCCAGACTCCTTGACCTCTGCGACGATCTTCTTCAGCCGTTCTTCGAATTCGCCACGATACTTCGTTCCAGCGACCAACGCACCGATATCCAGTGCGACCAGGCGCTTGCCCTGCAGTGGCTCCGGCACGTCACCGGCAACGATCCGCTGGGCCAGCCCCTCCACGATCGCCGTCTTTCCGACACCGGGCTCACCGATCAAGGCCGGGTTGTTCTTGGTCCGGCGCGAGAGGATCTGCATCACGCGCTCGATTTCGTTGTGCCGACCGATGACTGGATCGAGCTTCCCGAGCCGCGCTGCCTCGGTGAGGTCGAATCCCAGCGCATCGAGATAGGGCGTCTTGGTCTGCTGCGCACGCTGCTGATAGGCCGTCCCTTGTGCCAGCACCTGCAGAACCTGCTGGCGAACCTTTTCCAGGTTCACACCGAGGCTCTCCAGCACGCCCGCAGCGATACCCTCACCCTCGCGAACGAGCCCGAGCAGCAGATGCTCCGTTCCGATGTAGTGGTGCCCGAGTCGGCGCGCTTCATCCACGGCATACTCGATCACCTTGCGAGCGCGCGGGGTCAGCCCGATCTCACCGACGACCGTGCTTTCCCCTCGCCCGATGATGAACTCGACGGCACTGCGCACCTTGGGAAGCTGCAC